>NZ_JBILJQ010000052.1:0-37213 GCF_044377145.1 Aquimonas sp. | reverse complement strand
AATCCTTGGCGCCATGCAGGTGACCGCCAAGGGCGATCTCGCCAACTGGATGGTGCCCGGCAAGATGGTCAAGGGCATGGGCGGCGCGATGGATCTGGTCGCCGGCGTCAAGCGCGTGGTGGTGCTGATGGAGCACACCGCCAAGGGCGGCGAGCACAAGATCCTGCCCGAGTGCACCCTGCCGCTGACCGGCGTCGGCGTGGTCAACCGCATCATCACCGAGCTGGCGGTGCTGGACGTGAGCACCGACGGCCTGCAGCTGGTCGAGCTTGCGCCCGGCGTGAGCTTCGAGGAGCTGGGCGAGAAGACCGGGGTGCCGATCGCGCGCTGAGATGTGCTCGCCGGGTCGAGCAGCGTGTTGGGCCGCCTCGTTGAGTCGAGCCGCGTGTTGGGCGTCAGCCTGGTAGGTTGGGCCAAGCGCAGCGCGGCCCAACCCGGCGAACCAACTCATCCCCTGCTCAGAGCAAGAGCGAAGCCGCGACTTTGCCGTTCTCGACCGGCAGCGTTTCGCCCGGTGCCTCGCGCAGACGGCTCTCGCCTTCCAGTTCGCCGTAGCGCCAGCGCACGTCGTAGCCGACCACGCGCTCACGTTCGCCGATCTGGATCTGTGCGCCCGGCTGGCTGGTGACGCGCTGCTGGCCGGTGCCGGTTTCGCTGCGGTATTCCACGTCATAGGCCACCACCACCGTCTCGCTGTCCTGCACCTGGCGGCAGTCCCGTACGGTGTCCTGGTAGCGGCGACCACCGGTGTGGCGGCTGTCGACCTCCTTGCCGATCGCACCGCCGGCCAGCACGCCGGCCGCCGTTGCCGCGGTGCGGCCGCTGCCGCCGCCGACCTGATTGCCGAGCAGGCCGCCGACCACGGCGCCCAGCACCATGCCGTCCTTGTCGCCGAAACGCTCGGGTGCGCGGCGCTGCACCGTGCGTTCGCTGCATTCCTCGCGGCTGACCGGGCGACTCTCCTGCACCGGGTTGACTCGCAGCACCTCGGCGAATACGGGCTCGGTGACGCGAATCGCTTCGCTGGACAGCACCTGCGCCTTCGGGCTGCCGCCGAAGCTGCCGTAGGAGGCGACGGCAACGCCGCCGAGGGCGAGTACGGAGATCGCGGCGATGATCGGAGTCTTCATGCTATGCACCTTGTCGAATGTCGTTTTGCAGTCCCCTGCGTCGTCGCAGCCTAGACTTTGTGGCTGAATGTTTCGGGAAGCGGGCCTGCGCCGGCATGGCCGCGGTTCAGCCCGATGAACTCCACGCGCGCGCGGCTGACGCGGTGGCCTTCACCACGGGATGCATGGAACAGGGCGACTGAGCTCGTGAAGCAGTGGTGCGCAAGCACTGGCTGTGTGCGCGCTGGCGCCACGCTGACCGCGGCAGACCGCTCGTTTCGTGGCGAGCACGGCCAGCCTTCGAGCAAGCCGGGGGCTGCGGCGCTCGGGCGGCGCATACGCTGCGCCTATGCGCCCTACCGGTGGAACCTCGGCTGCCGGCACGGGCCGGGATTCCACCCGCGTGACCAGCAAATCGGCGCCATCCGGCGCGAGTGCCGCCGGACTCGAATCGGACGGAGGTTCTGCCAGAGGCGCCATCCGGCGCACCGGTCACTCCGCGAGGACCGTCGAGCAGCTTTCAGCGCGCGATGTGCGTCGCGGAATCCGTCGACGCCTGGACCGGGCCATCCAGCCAGTCGGCCAGCTCGATCAGGTCGTGAACGATCAGGTCGGGCTGTTCGGTGTGCTCCCAGCTTTCGCCGCGGCGGTTGATCCACACCGCGCGCAGGCCGGCGCGGCGGGCGCCGAGCACGTCCATGTGCGGGTCGTCACCGACATGCAGCACCTCATGCGGGGCGAGCCCGAGGCGCGCGCAGGCGGCGTGGAAAATGCTCGGCGCCGGCTTGGCGGCGCCGTGCTCGCGCGCGCCCAGCGAGAACGCGAAGTGCTCGCCCAGGCCAACACGGCCGATGCAGGCATTGCCATTGGTGAGTGCGGCCAGCGGTCGACCCGCGCCCAGCCGGCGCAGACCGGTGAGGCTGTCGGCGTACAGCTCGACCTGGTTGCGCACTGCGAAGAAGGCCTCGTAAGCGGCCTCCGCGTGGCCGTGGTCGTCGCCGCTGTCACGCAGGGCCTGCTGCAGCGACAGCATCCGCTGGGTGCAGAAGTCGTGCGCCAGCTGCGGGTTCTGCTCCGCCACCTGCGCGCGCAGCGCGCGCATGCTCTCGACCGGAAAGCGTGCGGCGGTGCGCGGGCAGTGCTGCTCCAGCCACTGCTGCAGCGCGGCCTCGGCGCGCAGGATGGCTGGCCACACCGGCCACAGGGTGTCGTCGAGGTCGAGCGTGATGGCGCGGATGTCGAGGCGGGTCATGCGCTCGATTCTAGGCGCCACGCCGATCGACTGCCCGTGACGGAAGGCCTCGCCGGCGGCAGCCGGGCATCGACCGTCCGCGCTACTGCATCTCCACCACGCCCGAGCGCCGGCCGCGCACCACGCTCAGGATCAGCTGCTGCGGTTGCTCTGCGCTGAGTTCGGCCAGGGTTTCCAGGCTGTCGACGCGGCTGCGGTTGAAGCCGCTGATGAAATCGCCGGCGGCCAGACCATTGCGCGCTGCGCGGCTGCCGTCGGCGACGCGCTCGACCACGATGCCGCTGACGCCCTGGCGGCGCAGGCGTTCGGGCAGTTCGGCGAACTCGGCGCCGTCCAGGCGCGGATCCAGCGTGGCACCGAGCAGTTTGCTCAGGCGTGCCTTCAGCGTGAGCTCGATGCGCTGGCTGCGGCCGCCGCGCAGAAACTCCAGCGTCACCGGCTCGCCGACCGGCAGCAGGCCTTCGCGGTTGGCGAGCGTCTGCGGGCTGTCGACCGGCTGCTGCGCCACCGCGGTGATCACATCGCCCGGCTGCAGGCCGGCCGCCTGCGCCGGTGAGCCCGGCCGCACCCGCGTCACCACCGCACCGCGCGCGCTGGCGACATCCAGCATCGCCGCCAGCTGCGGGGTGATGGCCTGGGTCTCAAGCCCCAGGCTGCCGCGCTGCACGCGGCCGCCGTCGAGCAGCTGGCGCATGATCTCCGAGGCCAGCTCGGCCGGAATCGCGAAGCCAATCCCGACATTGCCGCCGCTGGGGCTGAAGATCGCGGTGTTGATGCCGATCAGCTCGCCGCGCAAGTTGACCAGGGCGCCACCCGAATTGCCCGGGTTGATGCTGGCATCGGTCTGGATGAAATTCTGGTAGGCCAGGCCCTGCAGGCCGCTGCGGCCCAGCGCCGAGACGATGCCCGAGGTCACCGTCTGGCCCAAGCCGAACGGGTTGCCGACCGCCACCACGAAATCACCGACGCGCAGGCCAGGCCCGGTCGCCAGCGGCAGTTCGGCCAGGTTCTCGGCCGGAATCCGCAGCACGCCGACGTCGGTATCGGGGTCGGAGCCGACGAACTCGGCGGTCACCGTGCGGCCATCGGCCAGCGTCACGCTGATGTCATCGGCGCCTTCGATCACATGGTTGTTGGTCAGCACCAGGCCGCGTTCGGCGTCGACGATCACGCCCGAGCCCAGCGACTGCTGCACGCGCTCCTGCGGCACCATCGGCAGGCCGAAGAAATGACGGTAGAACGGATCCTCGGCCAGCGGGTTGCGCACCCGCACCACGGTCTTGCTGTGGATGTTGACCACCGCCGGGGTGACGTTCTCCAGCATCGGCGCCAGCGAGGGCAGGGCCTGGCCATCGACCATCGGCGGCAGCGAGGCGGTTGCCTGCTGCAGCGGCGCGAAAGCGGCCACGGCCAGCGCCGCGGTCAGCGCCAGGCGAGGCATCCAGACGAAGCGGGGCGAACGGATCGAACGCGCGTGCATGCGAGGTTCCTGTGGGCAGTTTTGAGACGGGGCGCCAATGCGGCACCGGGACACGCCAGACCGCTGCACGCGGCGCTCGGTTCCGCTCGCGAGCATGCACCCGGCAGCCGTGCAGCGATGGCATCGACGCCAAGTACATGGATTTTCACAGTTCTCAGAAATCAAGCCCCATTTTGCGTTGACACCCGATTTTGGCGGGCGTAGCGTAGCCAACCGTTGTCCACTACATCTTGTGGTCCAGCTCGCGGCCAAGCCCTACAGGTTGGGGTCGTGAACAGGAAGTGATCGCAGGCCCGAAGCGCCCTCCGGCTCACTTCGGCGCGCCACAATCAAGGCGCGAAGCGGGTTCGAAGCGGATTCGAAGCAGATTCGAAGCAGCAGGCAGAGCGCGGCGGGGACGGGCGAGAGACAGCAGCACAGCAGCAGAACGGAAAGTGCGGAGCGGCGGCGTTTCGACGGGGGGTCGAAAGCCCGATCGCCGGTTCCAGCAGAACAATCACCAGTCGAGGTGCAGGGCGGCCCAAAGCGTCCGGATCCAAGGTGTGCTGTCGGGCGTATATGCCCCCGCATCGCCGCTCCCGTGCTGCGCGCGCAGTACGCGATGGGTCCGCGCTTGCAGCGCGTGCGTGGCACAGCGACGAAACACGAAAAGGCGAAATGATGAGCAGCGTCAGGCTTGAAACGGTGCGAAACGTGGCAACCCCCATCGAACTGCAGCCCGCGTCCTGGGACATCTGGGACAAGAAGTACCGGCTCAAGAGCAAAAAAGGCGAACCCGTCGACGCCAGCATCGACGACACCTACAAGCGCGTCGCGCGCGCCCTGGCGGATGCCGAGCCGGGCACCGAGAAGCAGAAATACTGGTACGAGCGTTTCCTGTGGGCGCTGCGCCGCGGTGCGATCCCCGCTGGCCGCATCACCTCGAACGCCGGCGCGCTGGAGCACAAGCCCGCCACCAGCACCATCAACTGCACCGTGTCGGGCACCATCCCCGATTCGATGGACGGCATCCTGGAGAAAGTCCACGAAGCCGGCCTGACGCTCAAGGCCGGCTGCGGTATCGGCTACGAGTTCAGCACCCTGCGCCCGCGCGGTGCCTTCGTTGCCGGTGCCGGCGCCTACACCTCCGGCCCGATGTCCTTCATGGATATCTACGACAAGATGTGCTTCACCGTCAGCAGCGCCGGCGGCCGCCGCGGCGCGCAGATGGGCACGTTTGATGTGTCGCACCCGGACGTGAAGGACTTCATCAAGGCCAAGCGCGAAGACGGCCGCCTGCGCCAGTTCAACCTGAGCCTGCTGATCACCGACGAGTTCATGGACGCGGTGGCGAAGGACGCCGAGTGGCCGCTGGTGTTCCCGGTCAACAAGAAGGAAGCCGACGAAGTCGACCTCGCCAACGCCACCCAGGTGGTGTGGCGCGACTGGCCGGCCAGCCACACCTACATCACCCGCGACGACGGCCTGGTCGCCTGCAAGATCTACGGCCACGTCCGCGCGCGCCATCTGTGGGACATGATCATGGTCTCGACGTACGACTACGCCGAGCCGGGCTTCATCCTGATCGACCGCGTCAACGAGATGAACAACAACTGGTGGTGCGAAAACATCCGCGCGACCAACCCCTGCGGTGAGCAACCGCTTCCGCCCTACGGCGCCTGCCTGCTCGGCTCGATCAACCTGACCACCTTCGTGCGCGATGCCTTCACCGACAAGGCGCGCTTCGACTGGGAGGAATACAAGGAAGTCGTGCGCGTATTTACCCGCATGCTCGACAACGTGGTAGAAGTGAACGGCCTGCCGCTGCCGCAGCAGCAGGCGGAGATCCTGCGCAAGCGTCGGCACGGCATGGGCTTCCTCGGCTTGGGCAGCACCGTCACCATGCTGCGCATGGCCTACGGCAGCCCCGAGAGCTGCGAGTTCACCGAAGCCGTGGCCCGCGAAATGGCCGTGGCTGGCTGGGAAATGGCGCTGTCGCTGGCCGATGAAAAAGGCCCCGCGCCGATCATGGACGAGGACTTCACCGTCAGCGCCGAGATGCTGCGCAAGCGCCCGGAAATGGCGAAGGACGGCTTCAAGCTCGGCGACACCATCAAGGGCCGCGAGCTGCACGCCAAGTACAGCCGCTACATGCAGAAGATCGCCACCGTCGCGCCCGAGCTGGTCGCCAAGCTGGCGGAGAAGGGCGGCCGCTTCACCCACCACAGTTCGATCGCGCCGACCGGCACCATCAGCCTGTCCCTGGCCAACAACGCCAGCAACGGCATCGAGCCCAGCTTCGCCCACCACTACAGCCGCAACATCATCCGCGAAGGCAAGAAGTCGAAGGAAAAGGTCGAGGTGCTGAGCTACGAGCTGCTGGCTTACCGCAACCTCGTCAACCCCGAGGCCATGCCCTACGCGCAGGACGACAAGGCCAAGCTGCCCGACTACTTTGTTGCGGCGGATGACATCACGCCCAAGGCGCATGTCGACATCCAGGCCGCAGCCCAAATCTGGGTCGACAGCTCGATCAGCAAAACCGCGAACGTCCCGACCGACTACCCGTACGAGGACTTCAAGGACATCTACCGCTACGCCCACAGCAAGGGCCTGAAGGGCTGCACCACCTTCCGCTTCAACCCCGCCGCCTTCCAGGGCGTGCTGGTGAAAGAGGCCGACCTTGAAAACACCACCTACCGCTTTGAGCTCGAAGACGGCAGCGTGGTAGAAGTGAAAGGCAATGAGCAGATCGAATACGACGGCGAAATGCACACCGCCGCCAACCTGTTCGACGCCTTGAAAGAGGGCTACTACGGCAAGTTCTGAAACACAGCTCCAATCGGGATAGGGTGGGTCTCGACCCACCGACCCAAACCCCGGCGCCCACGTACCGGGGCCAGTGAACCCAGGGCCGCAAGGCCCGGCGCGAACCACGGATCGGTTCGCGGCGAAGGGCAGAACCCTTCGTACATGCCCGCCAACCCCGGGCAAGTGCTAGCGCCGCCAAGGCAGGACGCCCGGCAGCCGGTCAATGACTCGAACAACTGCCCGCAAGGCAGGCCCGACGGAAGGAGTGGCACATGAGTACTGGCAATGGGGTCGCCGCAGCCCTGAGTGAAGCGGTAGAGAACGTCAGCGAAAAAGCCCAGGAGCTGGCCGCCGACGCCAAGGCCGCCGTGGTCAAGGCCGAACAGGCCGTGGCCAAGCGCGCCACCAAGGTCAAGAAACAGGCCGAAGGCCAGTTCAAGGCCGCCAAAAAGGCCGTGGCCGGCGCCGTCAAGCAGGCCAAGAAGTCAGTGGCCGCAGCGAAGAAGGCGGTCGACAAGAAAGTCGGCGCAGTGAAGAAGGCCGCCAACAAGCAGATCGCCGCCGCCAAGAAGGCCGTGTCCAAGCAGACCGCGCCGGCCAAGAAAGCCGCAGCGAAGAAAATCACCGCAGTGAAGAAAGCCGTCGCCAAGCAGGCCGCCCCGGCCAAAAAGGCCGTGGCCAAGAAAGCCGCCGTGGTGAAAAAGGCCGCCGTCAAGCAAGTCGCCGCCGCCAAGAAAGCAGTGAGCAAGGCGACCGCGCCGGCCAAGAAAGCCCCGGCCAAGCCCGCACCCGACAAGAAGGCGCCGGCCAAAGCGCCCGCCAAGAAAGCCGCACCCGCCCCGAAAGCCGCAGTGAAAAAAGCGGCAGCCAAAAAAGCAGCGCCCGCGAAAAAGGCCGCCCCCAAGAAAGCGGCCAGCACAAGCAAGTAGAACCCGACCGCCCGCCGCCGCTGCAGCGGCCGCTCCGCACCATTGAGCAGCCGCCCAGCCCGGCGGGCGCCCCCGGTTCACCCATCGACCGCCGCATGCACGAGCCCGCCCGGGGCGAACCCCACGCCCCGCGGCTTTGCCGTCCGCGCACCCCGCGCGACCAAAGCCGACTGGCGCAGCTCAGCCAACTGAAAAGCCCCTCTCCCCTCGTGGGAGAGGGGTTGGGGAGAGGGGGAACCACCCCACCTCACCCCAACCAACACCGAAAGCCCCTCTCCCCTGGCGGAGCGAGGCGGATCGCCCATCAGCTGCCAGTGGCAGCTGATGATCCGACGAGCCCGAGCGAAGCGAAGGAAAGGGGTTGGGGAGAGGGGGCTACACGCCACCTCATCCATCCATCCTGAAAGCCCCTCTCCCCTCGTGGGAGAGGGGTTGGGGAGAGGGGGCAACACCCCACCTCACCCCACCCAACTGAAAGCCCCTCTCCCCTCGTGGAGCGAGGCGGATCGCTCATCAGCTGCCAGTGGCAGCTGATGATCCGACGAGCCCGAGCGAAGCGAAGGAAAGGGGTTGGGGAGAGGGGGCCCACACCCCGCCTCACCCAAACACCCAACAAACGCAGCCCCCAGGAGCACCCCCATGGCCGTCAAAATCAGCAGCAAAATCAAGAGCTACAGCGTCCTCAAGCCCGAAGACAAGGCCGCCGCCCCGGCGCCTGCTGCCGCGCCGGTCGCTGTTGAAACCCCCGCGCGCCCCAGCGCCGAAGTCATCCACATGCACGAGCAGATCGAACGCCCGGACGTGCTGGTCGGCTCCACCTACAAGATCAAATCGCCCCTGTTCGAGCACGCCCTCTACGTCACCATCAACGACATCGTGCTGAACCAGGGCACCGCCCACGAATCGCGCCGCCCCTTCGAGATCTTCATCAACTCGAAGAACATGGACCACTTCCAGTGGGTGGTGGCCATCACCCGCATCATGAGCGCCGTGTTCCGCAAGGGCGGCGACGTCACCTTCATCGTTGAAGAGCTGAAAGCCGTATTCGACCCCCGCGGCGGCTACTTCAAGGCCGGCGGCATCTACATGCCCAGCATCGTCGCCGAGATCGGCGCCGTGGTCGAAGACCACCTCAAGATGATCGGCATGATCGTCGACCCCGAACTCGACGACAGCACCCGCGCCCTGATCGCCGAAAAGCGCGCCGCGTTCGAAGCCCAGTCAAAAAAAAACACTGAGCTGAGTGAAGCGAACGCAGCCAGCGCAGAGAGCGAAAGCGCCAGCGGCTTCCCGCCCGGGGCAACGCTTTGCTACAAGTGCAATACCCAGGCGATGGTGGTGATGGATGGGTGTCAGACGTGTTTGAATTGTGGGTATTCGAAGTGTGGGTGAATTGAGCTAGAGTCGAAGGCCTCACTGTTGGGAGATTGCTGTGGAACGCAGGCACAACATTCAGAATATTGCTTGGCTTTATGATCTCTTTGAGCGGCGAAGGTTGGAGATGGATCCGCCATACCAGCGGAGGAGTGTCTGGAATCAAAAATTCCGAGACTACTTCATTGAGACGATACTACTGAACTATCCAGCGCCAGCCATCTTTCTCCATGAAGAGGTTGGTCTTGATGGGCGCGCGAAGTACTTTGTCGTTGACGGAAAGCAGCGGCTAACCTCCATTTTCGACTTTATTTCGGGTCGATTCCCGGTTCCAGAGAAGTCAAATCTCTCAGGTTGTGCTGGTCTCTATTTTGAAGGTCTGCCTGATGACGCTAAGCGGATCTTCTGGGGCTACCAGTTCTTGGTCGAGTATCTTCCGAGTATTGAGGAGGCTTTGATTGGCGATGTCTTCGATCGAATAAACCGGAATGTCTCAAAGCTTACTCCTCAGGAGCTCAGGCACGCAAAGCTAGACGGGGAGTTTATCTCGGAGGCTGAGCGCTACGCTGAATACATCGAGAAAAAGCTTCCTTCGAACTTTCCACGTTTGGCTGAGCAGTCTCGACGCCAGATGAAGGATGTTGAGCTTATTGCGTCTTTGTTTCTTCTTCTCGAAAATGGGCCGCAGAGTTTCTCGCAGGCAGACATGGACGCTGCCTTCCTAGCGCGCGACGAAAATTGGGAAAGAAAATCGGAAGTTCTTGATCGTTTTGAGCAGGCTTTAGCGTTTATCTCCACGCTCTTGTCTGATGTGGCTAATGGTGGTGCCGTGGCAAGCTCTCGCCTCAGGAATCAGGTGGACTTCTATTCGCTCTTTGGGGCTGTCGATAGGGTCGTGCAGGCGAACATGGACCTGCCTTTTTCAGATGTGGCATTTAGGCTGTTGGCGTTCACCCAGTCAGTCGATGATCCAGAGGCAAGAGGGTCCGGCGATCTGAGTCTTAGGCAATACTACGACGCCGCTCGATCGGCTTCCAGCGACAGAAGGTCGCGAGAGGTTCGAATTGATGTTCTTTTTAACGTAATTAGCGGCAAGACTGTTGCATGACGAGGGATCAAGTTGCTAGGAGGCTTGCGCAGCTCCGCTCCGGGCTGGATCACTTGTTTGATGCCGTCGGAGATAGACTTAGGGCGCTGGCGCAAGACTCAGGATTTCCTCTATCTGGTCGGAAGAAGGAGCCTGATTCAATCGCTGAGAAGATTGAGAGTGGAAGATTCTCCAGTTGGAATAGTATTGATGACTTGGTGGGGTTTGCGGTCATAATTCCGAGTTTGCAGTTCGAGCGTCGATTCCTGGATGCTCTCGATACGACTTTTGTGGTTTCTGAGGTCAAAAAGAGGGGTTCAAGCCAGAAGGATCCAGAAGTCTTTCGGTTTGATTCCACGCGAGTCATTGCATTCTTGCGGCCATCTCCTATCCCTGCTGATGAATCGGATCCTGTAAGGATTGCCGAAAAGATCCCCTTCGAAGTCCAGATTCGGACGGCATTCGAGCACGCATGGAGTGTTGCGACTCATTCGCTGTCCTATAAACCAGACCGAGTAAGTTGGGCCAATCGGCGGTTGGCCTCACAAATGAAGGCCGCTGTTGAGCAGCTGGATATGCTCGCGAGCGCTCACGAGGCTCTCTCTTCACATGTTGAACCTTCAATATGGCCCAGGCTTGATGCGGAGGTTCTGCTTTCCGAACATGTTTCCGATCTGCCTCCTTCTGCGGTGCCCGAACACTGCAAGCCCACGAGCCCAGGCCGGTTTGCCCAAAATTTGATCGAGCTGATCCAGAAGTATAAGAGGCCAAATCCGCGTGACTGGACATCAGAAGCCAACAAGGTGGTTGAGGCGATTGGCCACGAGCTAGATCGGGGTGGGCGTTGCCCGCCTACATTGAGTGCCTTTCAGTGGTACGTTGGGGTCTTGATCAAGTGTGGCTATCTGCCGTTGTCGTCAACACCAAACCACTACTTTCCCGTTGATGAATCATATGAGTCTGAGTTTCCGGATCCGGGACGTCGACCGAAAGCGTTCGATTGGGGGCTGTTGTAGGGCGAAAGAGGCGAGGGTTCTGAGTGTACTTCCACGAGAAGGGGGGGCAAGTCTAGACTTTAGACCGTGCTGGCGCGCTCAACTCCGGCCTCAAATGTTCTCTCTACTTCGCAGTTGTTGGCTTTGTCGCAGCTCGCGAGTCTTCCAGTGCTTGAGGTGGTTGTTGCGTATCAAATCTGAATGCTGCTTAGGGGCAAGGCATGATTAAAAAGTTAGTGTTTCTGGTGTTGGCCTTGGCTGTCGCGCCCAGTGCGCTTGCTCAGTTTGGTGACCGTTCCAGTATGCTGATCGAACGACTTTCGGCCTCTTCAATCGAAGGCAGGACTTTGGCGGCCATGGACGTTTACGGCGCTGGCATTGATTCGCCAGAGCTCTACGCGAAGCTTGCGGAGCTGATCGAAGAGATCCTCGTCGTGCTGCCTGATTCGGGCGAGCGAGCCACTGAACTGGCCTGGCATACCAAGGCACTCGGGACTTCCGGGGATCTACAGTTTCTGCCTTTGATCGAGCGGGTTGAGTCGGCGAGGCGTGGGCGCTTGGCTCACCACGCGCGGGATGCCAAAAAGGTTCTCATACAGGCTGCTGAAAATGGCCGCCCCTATCTCGACTACACCAAGGTGCCGTTGATCACCGAGGCTCAGGCCACCCAGTGCCAGTTGGTGAAGCAGGAGAACTGCCAGACCAGCCGCTCGGCCGAGAAGTGCGTGGCCCACCATCAAAACAACGCCGTGCTGCATGGCGGGAACGCGATCATGATCCTGCACGCGACCAGCCGGACCATTGGCCTCGGTCCCTTCGGAGGCGACTCCTCGATGGTGGCCAACTACTACCGCTGTCAGGGCTGAAGCTTGGGACGTAGCCGAACAAGGGGATGGCACGTTCGAGGCCATCGGGGCGCAGTGTCAGACCTAGCGCATTTGTTGCGTCGGGGCGGGTTGGTCTATGTGGACTCTGGGCCCGGACCTCGCGCTACTGGCTCGAATCGGGAAGTGAGCGTTCGATCTGGTCTGGTGCTCTCTGCTCAGCCCCCGCCCCCAGCCCCGCCCAGTCCAGCCACAAAGTCCGCGTGCATCGGATCCCCGGCATCGAGAAAGCGGTAGCCCAACAGGTGATCCACGCCGGGATAGTCGTGATGACGGCAGGCCTGCGGCCGCGTGCGGTTCATCGACTCGCAGATCGTGTCCGCCATCTGCGAGGACGGCCAGATCTCGTCTTCGGCGCCGCTGAGCAGGACCACATCGGCGCGGATGCGCTCCAGCGGAATGCTGGCTGCGCCTGCGTCGTCGCGGTTGGCCAGCGACTGCGTGTAGAGATCCAGCAATCCCTCGACGGGCCCGGACGGTCGGAACGGTACGTGGGTCAGCTCCTTGCCGGCGGCTGTCCAGCTTGAGCCGGGGGTCTTGGTCCAATCCTGGAGGATGCCTGCCCACACCACGCTGCTCGGCGCGATCGCCACCACGCGTTCGATCCGCGGGTCGCGCGAGGCCAGCAGCAGTGCGAGTTCCGCCCCCTTCGACCAGCCGACCACGATCAGCCGCTCCGGGTCGATATCAGGCTGCTGGCGCAGCCAGCGCGTGGCCTCGTCGAAGTATTCGAGCGGGATCTTCTCCAGCTCAGCCGGCAGGCCGGGCGCCTTGAAGTAGGGCAAGGCCAGCACCGGGAAGCCCGCCTGGATGATCGGCGCCGCAAGCCGCTCCGGCACACCGCCCTCCGAGCCCCCCAGCACCAGCACCGCGACCTTGGTCTGGGCTGCTGATGCCGGGTGATAGTGAGCCGAGAACCGCTCAGCGGCGGCCTCGATGCCATCGGCGTGTGCCTGGCCGAGAAGGGCGCAGGCGGCGAGCAGCAGGGCTTTGCAAAATCCGTTTTGCATGGGGCTTCCTTGGGTGTGGGGTGAGCGTGTTTCTGGGGGGGGCGATGCTACTTGAAGCGTTGCGGCGCCGCCGGGTGGGTGAGGTGCGCTGGTGCGGAGACCGCCACTCCCTGCAGCCGTCTGAGATGTCCTCGGCTAGCGTCCAGCGCTTGACCGCGCGGGGCGGCTTTGGCCCAGTTGGGTCGCATCCGGGCGCAAACACAGTGGCGGGTGCATCCGGCGAGGCAGCAGTCTGGACCGCGCGCGGTTTGCCCCAAGCGGGGGCAGTCTTCCTGCCACGCGCATACCGCTGGCTCCCCGATCTTCGACGACGTGCGAGGCACACATTGAAGCGTCACTCGTCGTTCGCGAAGCTGGCTGTCCTTGCTGTACTTCTCGCCGTCGGGGCGCTGGCCTGTTCGCCACGCCCGGAGCGCGTCAGGCTTGTTCACCAGGACTGCCTAGCGCCGCGCACTGTCATCGGACAAGCCGTGCATTTCCAGGCTGAGGTGCTCGCTCAGACTGAGAACAACCTGCACATCGATTTCGACGGCTTCGGCGCTGACTTTTCCTCCCTCACGGTCAAGTTCAGCAGCCCTCCGGCCTGGAGTGGCGTGGTGGTCGATCTCCACTACCAGGGCGAGCCCGTGATGGATGGGGTCGCCTTGCTTGTGGGATCTTCCTTCCAGTTCGAGGCTGCGCCGCCGGAATGCATCAACCGGCTGTGGTTCCTGCATCCCGCCGAAGCTCCGGAGTGAATCCGAGCGTAGAGGCTTACGTCCAGCTGTTGGATTCCGGACAAGTGCTCCACGCCCGGAACATTGCCAACAAGGCGGCTTGCCCGACTTCAGCTCAAAGCGACCCTTCCGCAAACATCGCCCCACGCATGCGCAGCAGGAATTCCACCCGTTGCTGCAGGGCGGCCGCACGCTCCAAGCCTGCCGATAGCGGCGCCGAGCTTCCGGCACGCTCGCGTGACCAGACCTCGCGAACGAGCGATTCCTCGGCAGACGAACTGCTTGCGCCAGCTTGACTGGGCGCGCTGCAGCCGCCGCTGCGCACCTTCATCCAGCTCGGCTGTCGACGCGGCCTCTGTCTGCGCCAGCTCGCGCTCAAGAAACGCCATCCACAGGCTGGGTTCGGTTGACGCATTGCCGCCGGCCGCTTCCTGCACCGCCTGTTCGTGGGCTGCGGAGCGTTGGCGAAATTCGCCGATGTAGTCGGGTGCGTCGGGGTTGTCGGCCGCGCTCGCAGACAGTGTCCAGCCCAATCCACACAGGCACAGCAGAAGTCGCGACAGTGTTCCTTGCAGCGGCGCGCTGCGGGTGGATTCGGCGATGTCGATGTCCATGGCGTTCGCTCGTGCGGGTTGGGCCTTCGGTGGTGGATCGATTGTTCAGTCGGGTGAATATCGTGCGTGTTGGACTTCGCGGCATCCACGCGCGTTAACCATGGCGGGCGTCCCGATCCTCGGACGCCTCTTCCATTCGCGGCTGCATCCGGGTGTTGGCGTGGCCGCAGGCATGAGGCCAGCGCGCCCTGCAGACTGCGGCCTCAGCCCTCAAACCCATCCGTGAACAGCGCGACCAATCCAACGCTCGGCACATGCATCACGATGCAGTGGATCGCGCCCGCCATGCCGATGATGTTGGTGCAGTCGACGGTGTCGATGATGCGGCCGGGGAAGGCCTGCTGGAACACGCTGACGGCCTGGGCGTTCTGTGCCGCGTATTGGGTCGGGTTGCTGGCCGGAGTGAACCGGCAGGTCAGCACGAGGTTGTTGAGGATCACCGCGTTGGCGTACGTGCAGTGCGCGCCATTGCACTGGAAGCCGGGCGTGCGAAACACCGTGTAGCCGCGGCCGGCGAGGGTGCTCGCCATGTCGTTGGTGACCTGCGCGGGCACGCCGCTCAGCAAGGACGGCGAGTACTCGGAAATGATCACCGAGTTGGTGGATGCCGGCAGCATCCACATGTCGATATGGCGGGTCGCATCCAGGGCCTGAGGCAGCGCGGCGGTGACCTCGACCAGATTGCCCTGGTAGTCGAGATAGCGGTCCTGCACGTCGGCCAGGTTCAGCGCGGGGTTGCCCTCGGACGGGTCGAAGATCAGGTTGGTCAGGAAGGCTGCGCGGTCGTCGAACAGGTGGTAGTTGCCGCCGCCGTGCAGCAGGCCGATGTCGTAGCGCGGCTGGTTCCAGGCGTTCGCCAGCGCCACGGGGATCTGATCGTCATTGGGTCGCGGGCGGTTGTAGTCGTGGTCGATGATCGCCAGCTGGCCGGCCTCGTTGATCACGTAGCGCGGGCCGTAGTCGCGCATCCAGATGCTGTCGCTGGCGGCGATGATGAACTGCACGCGCGCAAGGTTGGCGCCGGCATTTGTGAGCGTGGTGGTGACGCTGTTCTGCTGCGCCGTGCTGGCGACCACCAGATAGACCTTGGCATGGCTGTCCAGGGTCGTAACCTTGGTGATCATTTCGCTCTGCAGCGGGATCAGGCTGCTGCTGGCGGTCCAGCGCATCAGGATGCCGTCGTTCGGCTCGTACTCGGCCACCGCGCGCACCGGCCCCGGCGGCGCCGCACCCCGCGGCACCCACGTCGGCGGCTTCCAGCGCGCACGTTCGTCGGCAGTCATGTGGCGTGGCAGCGGAACTTCTTCGTCCTCGCTCCATGCAGGGCTTGCGTAGATCAGGCCAGCGGTCAGCGGCAGCAAGTACAGGAGGCGCATCAGGCTCATGGCGACTTGGTATCGATCGTTCGGTTTTCGAGTCTAGCCCGCTGGCCCGTTGCTCGTCAGTGGCCGCACGTGCCCGTCGTGGTGGCGCTTTGGGCAGGTGCAGCCGTAGGAGGATCGGGGCACCGGCCAACCCACGCTGCGGCGGGCAGAATGTTGGATCAAGCCATGCGTTGCCGGTTGTTCGCGAGTTCGCCGCGGTGGTCGCGCAGCCTGCCGATGCGGTGCGCCAGCTGTGCCCTTGCCGTTTGTGGAGTCTCAGCCGGCGCGCACAACGATGTCGCCATGCATCGAGGTCAGTCCGCGCCATCGCGCCATCGCGCCGACTCAGCGCGGGACACGCTCCGCCGCGACTGGATGCCCTGCGCGCTCGCGCTCGACTGCAAGCGGTATCCGTCGTGGTGTTCTCTGCTGGGCGTCACGCCAAGGCGTAGCGCAAGCGGTCGAAGTGGCCATCCGGTGGCTACGCTGGCTCTCTATGGTCCGACCAACATGCTCGCTGCCAAGCTCGTGGTCGGCATCGTCCAAGTGGAGGATGCCGACCACGAGCCATTTGGCCGTTGGTTCGCGCAAGCCGGCGACATCCGCAACGATGCCGCGGTGATGCAGCAGGCGCTGCAGTTCGTCCGCCGCCATGCAGTGAAGAGCGTGATGAGGACGCACCGCTTCATCGGCCGTCCGCACGGTGAGGGCATCGACTTCCTGGAAGGTGAGGCCTGCCCGCGTCGTCCGTTCTGGGCCAGTCGCGATCGCTGGGCTTGAGACGTGTCGCTGAGCTTGCGCGGGCGCGGGCTTGGCCGCCGGCGCGAGCTTGGCCGCCGGCGGACCCCGCTTCAAGCCCCTCTCCCCTGGTGGGAGAGTGGTTGGGGAGAGGGGGACGACACACTTCGCCAGTGGGCACCCCCTCTCCCCCGGCCCCTCTCCCGGGAGGGGAGAGGTGAGGAACCGCACACGAGTGAAGGGGCCTGCGGGTTCGAGGATTCCTCCATCCGCGTTCGCTGACCTTGACCTCGAATCGACCACCGCGCTGACCAACTCGCAGGCTCGGCGAGCCCTGCTTGAAGCCCTCTCCCGTTATGGGAGGGAGAGGAATCGCGCTCCGCCGAGGCACGGGCGCTACTCCGGCGGCAGATGGATTCCTTGGCCCTCAGCCTGCCCGCGGGATCGATCCGGCCAAGGATTCGACCTCGCGATCGTTCGACGGCTCGATCGCTGTTCGGGTAGCGTTGGCGCCCGGGGCCGAGGGACGGGGGCGGGCAGTGATCAAGGCGAGACTCATGCTGGCGCTGATGCTGCTTGCGCCTGTGGTGGCCGTGGCTCAGGTGTCCATGGCTCAGCTCGACCCGCGCGTCGAGGCCCTGTTGGCGCGATTGCAGTCGACGTCGATCAATACCCGGATTGCGGCCGCGCAGGATGTGTTTGGCGGAGGGTTCGCGTCGCCCGAGCTCTACGCCAAGCTGGCCGAGCGGATCGAGCAGGGACTTGCCGAACTGCAGCGAACCGACCGCCACGCCAACGAGTTGGCCTGGCAGACCAAGGCGCTGGCGAGTTCGGGCGATGTTCGCTATCTGCCCTTGATCGAGCGGGTTGAGAATGCGGGCCATCGGCGCGTGGCCGGCCAAGCCCATGAGGCCAAGCAGGTGCTGTTTCGTGCGGCCGAGTCGGGGCGGCCCTACCTGCTGCCGCTCAAGGTTCCGCTGATCAGCGATGCGCAGGCGCAGCAGTGCGAGCTGCTGGCGCAGGAGAACTGCCAGACCCGCAGGCCGGTGGGCAGCTGCGTGGTTCATCACCAGAACAGGGCGATTCTGGTCGGTGGCAATGCCATCCAGCTGATGCACTCGACCAGCCGAAGCACGCGCATCCAGGAAACCCGCCTGGCAAACCTGTACCGGTGTCGCTGGTGAGTACGGCTTGAGTGCGATTTCGGAGGCCTTGGCGGCGCGGGTGGCCAATGCACCTTTAGGCGCGAACGCGGCTGAAATCCGAGAATTCCAGCACCATCGTTGCATCGGCCTACGGGCGTCGAGGGTGGAGAGAACCGTTGGCCCGAGTGCGGGTGGAAGGCAGCACAAGGCGTGAGCCGATCGCCGCGCTGTGCGCCAACGTTTCACTACGCGGACCGCGAGGACCTGGCGGGAGCTTCGCGGATGCGTGGCCGGGTTCTTGCTTGTGCGCACTGGCGCACGCCGGGACATCGGGTTCCGCGCGGCGCCGGGCTTCAGGAGAGAACCCCATGCGTGGATTGTTGTGTGCACTGGCACTGTTGCTGACCTCGTCGAGCGCTTTTGCCGAGTACGCGTTCCAGATCGAGAACAACACGGACTCCAAGATCGACGCGATCGTGGTCTCCGAAGACGGCGAGAACTGGGGCGCCTTCGATATCGGTGCGGGCATCGCCGCGGGTGCAACGGCGGATCTGACCTGGGATTCCAGCACCGACGAAAGCGGCTGCACCTGGTACTTCATGGCGAGCTTTGCCGATGGCAGCGAGTCGGACGTGGTGGAGTTCGATTTCTGCGAAGAAGAGCTGGTAATCCAGTTCGACTGAAGCCTTTGCAGCGTTCCCGCGGTTGACCGCCTGAGGCGCATTTGTGCCGCGTGGCGTCAATGGCTTTGGCGGTTTCTGCGCGGCGAGGGTGGCGAGTGTGGTGGCGTGGAGCCATCGAATCGCGCGCGTGCCTCTCCGGGTGCAGGGCATACGATGGCGCTCGCCCGACTGGGCGGGTGCTTTGCGTACACGAAGGGCCAGAAGCTGCGCGCGTTGGCACGATGCGGCGCGCCAGCTTTCACACGTCGAAGCGTTCGCTCGTATCCATCCGCACGCCGCGCAGATGCGCGGTTCGCAGATGGGCGGCATAGCGGTGCTCGGCAAAGTAACCGATCAGGATCGAGCGGCGGCGCGCACCGCTGCGGTTGAGGCTGCCGGCGTGGACGAGATCGGCATCGAACACCAGGATGTCGCCGGCGCTGCCGCTGATGTAGTGCGCACGGGCTTCTTCATTCGGATCGAACTGCGCGTCGGCGTGCGCGGGGCGATGGGTGCCGGGGATCAGTCGGGTGGCGCCGTTGTCGGGGCCGAAGTCGTCGAAGAACGCCAGCGCGTTGACGGTGTCGCCGGGACGCTCGGCCGATAAATCGCGATGCAGACCCTGCTGGCCGCCGCCGGGCAGCGGTTCGCGGCCTTCGACCTGGGCGAGGAAGAAGCGCTCGCCGATCAGTGCGGCGGCCGCGGCCAACAGCGTCGGCAGGCGACACACGGCCTGGATCTGCGGGTCGAGATCCAGCATCGAATGCCGCCAATCCGCACCCCGCGGCACCGGCCACTGGTCAGACGGCTTGGCACCGGCCTCGAACGCGCTGCGCAGGGTGTCGATCCAGTCGACGGGGATCGCTCCCCGCAGCAGGACGAAGCCATCGCGATGAAGTTGTTCGCGGTCGATCATGGATTCCTCGTGGGCACAACGGCGCATTGGTATCGTCGCGTCGCGTCGGGGCGGGTGGGTGGTTTCAACAGTCTGACAAATCTGGCCGCGAGAGAGGCTCGGGGCGTCGGCGCCGGGAAGGCTGGAAAAGCATCGCTGAAGCTTGACCCTGTGGCCATCCGCGATGGCCGTTTGATCAAGCTGGCGTGTCGCAGGGGCGATCGAGCCTGAAGGCACGGGTCGGCGCGAACTGCACATACACACGGAGGTTCAAAGCTGATGCTGCGAATGGAGGCTGCGCTGATGCTGACACCCGCTGAGCTCCGGTCTCGCCTCAACGCTCTGGCCCGCCCACGTCGCGGCGTCCTGCACTCGCCGCGCAACGAGCTGCTGCACGATAAGGCCGATGAGTCCAAGCCCTACTGGGGGCACTGGGCGGCGAATCGCTTCAGTCTGTCCCCTCAGCGGGTCTCGCGCTGGCATAGCGGCGATCAATGGCGTGCGCATTTCGATGGCGAGCTTGAGCCCGCGCCGCCGGGCTGCATCGTGCGTATTCGTGCCAGCTTGGGGCTCTGGCCGACGATTACTGGATCAATGACGATCGCGCTGCTGCTGAGCACAGCGACGATCGGCTTGTTGCAGCAGACAAACCTCTGGCTGCCGGCACTCGTTCTCGCGGGGCTGCTGTTGTGGCTCGGTTGGGCATGGGTTCGCCGACAGTCGCGGCAGCTGTTGCGGAGGCTTGCGCAGTGAGTAGACGGGGCAAGCCTGCGGTCGCCCATGCACTGCGTCGCCTGCTGCATGGCGCGGTTGCCGCGGGCGCAAG
This sequence comes from Aquimonas sp., assembly GCF_044377145.1. Taxonomy (NCBI): domain Bacteria; kingdom Pseudomonadati; phylum Pseudomonadota; class Gammaproteobacteria; order Lysobacterales; family Lysobacteraceae; genus Aquimonas; species Aquimonas sp. Next base: position 17,343 of record NZ_JBILJQ010000052.1, on the reverse strand, counting down.
CAGCGCTGCGGTGCTGCTCCTACTATGGTTGGCGACGCGTTTCGGCGCAGCCGCGATGCTGTGGATACTCGGCGCGCTGCTGCTCACGGGGCTGCTCGTTCTGCAGTGGCTTGCGGTGCGCCGGTTGCGCGCCAAGCCAGACGCCGAGCTCGCGGCTGCGCTGCTGCAGAGCACTTCGGTGACGCGCTGGGTGTACGGGCAACTGCGCGAAATGCAGCGACCCGCCGGCGGGCGCGACCAGCGCTCCGATGGGTTGGACGATGACTGAGCGCGAGCTCCTTCCGAGCCGGTCCAAACGAGTTCAGCACGCAGCTGATGCCGCGCCGCGGGTTTCGCGTGCGCCTGCTGCCGCGAACAGCTTCACTGCGATGTCGGCGGGCCGTTCGAGCTCGGCGTGTTTGCCGCCGAATGCCGACCGGTGACGCACTCGCGCCCGCCTTCCGCGCGCCGGTGCAGGGCTGCACATCGTGGGCCTGTGTCTGTCAGACTCGACCGGCCATGTTGAACATGTCCTTGCGGTCCCTGTTCTGCTTCGCTGTCTCAAGGCAGCTGTGGGGGGCTGCGCTGATGGCGGCACTGGCCTGGGGATTTCTGCCGACGGCGTGGGCCGCGGATCGGCCTTTGAAGCTGGTGGCCGCGGGCATCAGCAGCAGCGACGAGACCGCCGAACTTCCCTGTGGCAAGGTTTACCTGCTGCTGGCGAAGGAAGCCCTGCGTCGGGCCGATATCGACTTCGTGTGTGAAGCGCTGCCATGGCGGCGTGCCCAGGCCATGGTGCAACTCGGTCGGCAGGATGCGATGGTGACCTTGGCAACCGAGGAACGCGCCAAGTACAGCGTCGCCTCGACCGAGACCCTGTACCGTCTGCAGCTGCGGGGCTTCACCAGCGCAAGCCACCCCCGGCGCGCCGAGTTGGCCTTGCTCGAAACCATCGACCAACTGCGGCCGTGGCAGTTGCTCAGCTATCTGGGTGACGGCTGGGCGCGCGCGCATCTTGAGAACGCCGGCTTTCAGGTCGCTTGGTCACGTGACCTGGCGACCGTGCTCAAGCAGTTGGCGGCGCAACGCGGCGACCTGTGCATTTCGGCCGAGGTCGAGGCGATGCCGCTGATCCACGCCATGGGCATCGAAGACCAGGTGATCATGCTGCCGGAAGTGTTGGACACGCTGGAGTTCAAAATCCAGATCAGCAAGCTGTCGCCGCATTTGTCGAAGCTGCCTGTCATCGATGCAGCGATCAGAAGCATGCACGCGGATGGCACGATCGAGCGCATCAGTCGTGAGGCCGCGCTGCAGGCCGGTGTGCGCTGAAGGTCGCGATAGGCTCCGCTCGCCCACCGCGATGAGGACTCCCTCAGGCGAGCGGCCGAGCGGCTGCTGCGACCTGCGACAACGCCGATGCCCCTTGCGAGCCGGCCAATGACGAACGCACTGCGGGTGCATACGGTTTCCCCGGGTTCGCGCTAGCCGCCGCGCAACGCTTCCAACAGCGCGGCACGCGGCAGTTTGCCGGTGGCGTTGCGGGGCAGCGCGGGCAGCAGTCGCAGCGGTCGCGGCAGATACACCGGGTCCAACACCTCACGCAGGGCCGCCATCACCGCGATCTCGTCCAAGCCGGGCGCTACCACCAGGGCCGCCACGCGCTGCACGGCGCCCTCGCGGTCAGGCACGAACACGACCGCATCCTCGACGCCGGCAATCGCCTGCACCCGGCGCGTGAGTTCGCCCAGCGAGGCGCGTTTGCCGGCGATCTCCAGCAGATCGGTGGCGCGCCCGGCCAAGCGGAAGCGACCCTCCGGCAGCAGTTCGATCAGGTCCTGCAGCAGCACCGGCGCGGACAGCCATTCGGCCTGGATCAGGGCGCCGTCGGGCCGTGGCTGGATCTGCACGCCAGGGTGGGCCAGCCAGCTGTCTTGCTGGGCTGTGAGGCGGTGGCCGATCACACAGGTTTCAGTGCTGCCGAACAGCTCCAGTACGCGCCCGCCGCTCGCGGCTTCGGCGGCGCGCGCCAGTTCAACAAGCAGCGGTGCAGTCGCGCTGACGATCGCAGCCAGCGGCGGGATGGTGATGCCGGATGCCATCAGGGCACGCAGATGCACCGGCGTGGTCACCAGCACCCGTGGCGCATCGATCTGCGCCAGGGCCGCCGCGATATCGGCCGGGAAGAACGGCCGGCCGCGATGGATCGGAACTCCGCCGAGCAGAGGCAGCAGCACCGAGGTCTCCATGCCGTACATGTGCTGGGCCGGGACCGTGGCCACGATCTGCGCATCCGCCCCAGCGATGTGACTCAGCAGCTGCGCGTTCAGCGCCGTGCTGCGAACGAAGCTGGCCCAGGACTTGAGCTGAGGTTTGGGCGGGCCGGAGCTGCCCGAAGTGAAGCCGATCACGGCCAGCTGGTCGGCGGCGATGGTCGGCGGCGATGGGTCGACTGCTGTCTCGGGCAGCTCGGCCGGCAGTCGGGTGTAGCGCGGCGGTACCCGCTCCAGCGGCGCACAGCAGTGGCCGTCGTCACCGACGCCGTGCGCCTCCGGGTAGCGCTCCAGCATCTCCAGGATCACCCCAGGCGCGCGCGACGGCGGCAGCAGAGTCGGCTGCCCGCGCAGCAAGGCAGCGCAGAGAGTCACGGTGAACCGGTAGCGGTTCTCGCAGAGATTGAGGCAGTGACTGCCGGCCGGTAGGGTTTCGGCCAGCGCCTGCACCTGGCGCAGAAAACGCTGCAGGCTGATCGGGTCGTCATCGCCAATGGCAACCGAACGCGTCAGCGGTCCGACCACGAGCGGAAGTGAGGTCGCCGCAGCCGCGGGACCGGTGAAGATTGCGGACATCGACGGCGGGAAGACCCTGAATTCAACGCGCTAGGCTCGCGGAAAACGCGGCAATACTCAAGATGGGTGCTTGTGCGGGGGATTCGGGCGTGTGGAATCGGGAATCGGGAGCGGCCGGCCGGAGCTCGCGCCGTATGCGGGCCCCGACGCCGTCATGTCTGCATCCTCGCAGCTTGGGGAGATCGGGAGCAGGCCGAGCGGGCTCTTGCCGTTCCCGATTCCCCAAACCCGATTCCCATCACTTGTCGGCAATCACATACGCCGGCAGCTTCTTCGTCACCGCGACGTTCTTCAGGGTCACGTAGCGCGGCAGGCCGTCCTTGGCGAAGGGCGGTGGGGCTTCGCCCTGGATCAGCGGGGCGAGGTATTTGCGGCAGGCGTCGGTGATGCCATAGCCATCGCGGCTGATGAAGTTCTTCGGCATCTTCTTTTCGTGGTTGGCGACCTTGGCCAGCGGAGCGGCTTCGATCTTCCAGCGATAGGGTGCATCCGAGGTGCGCTTGATCACCGGCATCACCGCGTTCTTGCCGGCCAGCGCGTACTCGACTGCCGCACGGCCGACCGCCTGGGCTTGCTCCCAGTCGGTCTTGGATGCGATGTGTCGCGCCGAGCGCTGCAGGTAGTCGGGCACCGCCCAGTGGTACTTGTAGCCAAGCTTTTCCTTGACCAGGGCGGCGATGGTGGGCCCCACACCGCCGAGCTGGCTGTGGCCGAACGCATCCTTGCCGCCGGCCTCGGCGACAAAGCGGCCGTCCGGATGGCTGAGGCCTTCGCTGACCACCACCGTGCAGTAGCCGATCTTCTCAACCGTGGCCTTGACCTTGGCCAGAAACTTGGCCTCGTCAAAAGCGATTTCCGGGAACAGGATGATCTGCGGCGGGTCGCCCTCGGCGCGCTGGGCGAGCCCAGCGGCGGCGGCGATCCAGCCGGCGTGGCGGCCCATCACCTCCATCACGAACACCTTGGTGGAGCTCTCGCTCATCGAGATCACATCAAGACTGGCCTCCATCACCGACACCGCCGTGTACTTCGCCACCGAGCCGAAGCCCGGGCAGCAGTCGGTCACGGCGAGGTCGTTGTCGACCGTCTTCGGCACGCCGATGCAGGTGACGGGATAGTCGAAGGCCTTGGTGATCTGCGACAGCTTGTGTGCCGTATCGGCGCTGTCGTTACCGCCGTTGTAGAGGAAATAGCGGATGTCGTGCGCACGGAACACGTCGATCAGGCGCTGGTACTGTTCACGATTTTCATCGACCGACTTCAGCTTGAAGCGGCAGCTGCCGAAGGCGCCGCCAGGGGTATGGGCAAGATCGCGCAGGGCAGCGGCGGTTTCCTTGCTGGTATCGATCAGGTCTTCGCGCAGCGCGCCGATGATGCCGTTGCGCGCAGCCAGCACCTTGACCTTGTGCTTGCGCGCGGTTTCGATCACCGCGGCCGCGGTGGCATTGATGACGGCGGTGACGCCGCCCGATTGTGCGTACAGCAGTTTTCCCTGGCTCATGCGGGTTTCCCATTGAAGTTGTCGGGCTGCAGAAGGTTCGCAGGCTGCGTCTGGCAGCGCGGCGCACAGTGTAGCCGCGCGGGAACGGGACCCGGCAGCGGGCGCGCCTGTGCCAACATCCGCGCCTTGACCGTTGCCATCCAGCCGCATGACCCCATCGCACGAAGGCGCCCGCGCGCGCGCCGATGCCTACCTGCCTGCCGTGACCGGCCTGCGCGGCGTTGCTGCGCTGTGGGTGTTGCTGTTCCACCTGTATGACCTCAGCCATCGCGCCGACATCGGTTGGGGGAGCTTCGTTTTCGCGCCCTTGCTCACCAGCGGCTATCTGGGTGTGGACCTGTTCTTCGTGCTCTCGGGCTTTCTGCTGGCGCCGGCCTTCATCGACGGCGCGCGGCGTGCGCAGGGCCTGTGGCCGTTCTGGCGCAACCGTTTGCGCCGTGTGCTGCCGGCACTGTGGGCGCAGCTGGTGATCCTGTTGGCGATCGCGGCGGTGTGGGGGGCAGGCCTGCCTCCGCTGGGCGAGATCGCCGCGCACTTCAGCCTGAGCTTCAACCTGTGGGGCAACGAGTCGGCGATCAACGGCGTGTACTGGTCGCTGCCGGTCGAGTGGAATTTCTACATGGTGCTGCCGCTGATGGCGCTGGTCTTCCGGGGCAGCGCGCGGCGCGCCTTGGCGGGCGTGCTGGTGTTCCTGCTGTTGGCGATCGGCTTCCGCCTGCTCTGCGTCTGGAGCGTGCACCGCTATGGCGCCGACGGCCTGGTGCTGGCTCGCTGGATCATCCAGCTGCCCGGGCGGCTTGACCAGTTCGGCTTCGGCATGGCGGCCGCTTGGCTGCTGTTGCGGCACCCGCCTTCGCCGGCGCTGGCGCGCACGCTGGCCTGGTCGGGCCTGATCGCGGCTTTGGCGCTTGCGGCGCTGGCGTCCGAACTCGGCAATTTCGTTGTTGAGCTGGGCCTGCCCTGGGTCTGGCTGTTCAGCGCGCTGATCGCGCTCGCCTTTGCCGCACTCATGCTGGGTGCTTCGGCCGATCCGCGCGGCGCGGTCGCGCGCGGCCTGCAGTGGTGGCCGTTGGCCTGGCTGGGCATGGTCAGCTACAGCCTGTACCTCTGGCATGCGCCGCTGCTGTACCTGTTCAACCATTGGTTCGCGCGGCCGGCAGGCTTACTCGATTGCGTGCTGCTGGCCGCGCTCTCGATGGCGGTGGCAGGCGTGTCCTATCGCTTCATCGAGCGGCCTTTCCTCGGCGCACGTGCGCGGCGTTCCGAGCAGCTTGAACGGCCGGCCTGACGCGGCTTGCCGCTTCGCAAGTCGTCAATGGCGCCTTCCGGCTTCGCTGAATTGACTTGCCTGGGGGCAGCGGTTACGTTGCGGACGACCGCACGCTCCGGGACATTGGCGGGACAGCCGCGATGCCAGCGCCTGCTCGCAGGCGCAGTCCGCACTGCTCCAGCCCCGGCGTAGCCCCCGATTTCTCCTCACTTTCGGATCTCCCATGCGACTGGTACTTCTCGGCGCGCCCGGCTCGGGCAAAGGCACCCAGGCCACCCGGCTCAAGGAACAACTGGGCGTACCGCACATCTCCACCGGCGATCTGCTGCGCGCCGCCGTAGCGGCGGGTACCCCGTTGGGGCTGCAGGCTCAAGCCGTCATGGCGCGCGGCGAACTGGTCTCCGACGAGATCGTGCTCGGCATGCTCGAAGAGCGTTTCAGCCAGCCGGACATCGCCAGTGGCTTCATCCTGGATGGCTACCCGCGCAACCTGGCCCAGGCCAGCGCGCTGGACGCGCTGCTGCATCGGCTGAACCTGCCGGTGGACGTGGCGGTACAGCTGGATGTCAGCACCGAGCTGTTGATCCAGCGCATCGCCGGCCGTGCGCAGGCGGAAGGCCGCGCTGACGACACACCCGACGCGGTGGCCAATCGTCTGCGGGTGTATTCCAATCAGACTGCGCCGGTCATCGACTACTACCGCGAACGCGGGCGCCTGGTCTGCGTGTTCGGCGTCGGTGCGCTGGAAGAAGTCTCCGGCCGCATTCTCGCTGCGATCCGCAGCGCCGTGGCGGACGAAGCCTGAGCGCGTTCAGCTCGACGCGCGCGCCCGCAGCGGCCGGTTCTGGCTGCCTGCGAGCGCGCTGATTGACCCGACTCGCGCGCCTTACCTTACCGACGACGCTCATTCGACTTCGCGCCGCCCGTCTTGCCGCCGGCGTCGAGCGGCGCGATCGCTGTGTGACCGTGGTCTTTCGTGGGTTTCGACTGCATCGCCGGCAGAATGCTCGGCGCCCATCTGCGCTTCCTAGGTGTGCAAGCCATGTCGGCTCTGATCGCTCGGATCGCCCTGTTGTGTGCACTGCGGCTGGGTCCGCAGCATTTGCCGCATTCGACCGGCGCGCTGGCGATGCTCCTGCTTGGCCTGTTCGGTTTGCAGTTCGTTGCCGCGCAGTTGCTGGGTGGCAACGAGCTCTTGCTGCCGCGGTTGCTGTTTTCCATCGCCTGCCTGCTGCTGCCGGTGTGGGCGCTGCTCCGGCTGGTGAAACTGCCCGAGCGGTTCGTGCAGACGGCGACCGCTTTTGCCGGTACCGGAGTGCTGTTCACCGTGGCGTTGCTGCCCGCTGTCGCGCTGCTGGGCGAGCCTGAGCTTGCCAAGGCTGCGCCGCAGGATGTAACGGCGGCGCAAGCCCTGATCGCTTTCACCGCACTCGGACTGACCCTGTGGAAGCTGATGGTGGATGCCCACATCTGGCGCAACGCGCTCGAGTGGCCACCGCTTGCGGCCTTCATCCTCAGCCTGGCCTTGTTCTTCGCTGAAGTCGCTCTGGCCACTCAGCTTTTTGGACGCACGCAATGAAGATCCACATCCTCGGTATCTGCGGCACCTTCATGGGCGGCGTGGCCGCGCTGGCGCGCGAACTGGGCCACACAGTCGAAGGCTCCGATCAGAACGTCTATCCACCGATGAGCGAGCAGCTGCAGGCGCTCGGCATCGCCCTGCGTTCTGGTTACCTGCCTGAACATATCAGCGCCGACGCCGAGCAGGTGGTGGTTGGCAATGCGCTGTCGCGCGGCAACCCGGCGGTGGAGGCCGTGCTCGATGCCGGCCGCGACTACACCTCGGGCGCGCAATGGCTTGCCGCGCAGGTGCTGCACGGCCGGCGTGTGCTGGCGGTTGCGGGCACCCACGGCAAGACCACCACCAGTTCCATGCTCGCCTTTCTGCTGGAGCGCGCGGGCGCCGCGCCCGGCTTTCTGATCGGTGGTGTGCCTGACAACTTCGGCGTGTCCGCACGCTGTGGCGCTGGCGATGCCTTCGTGGTCGAGGCCGATGAATACGACACCGCGTTCTTCGACAAGCGTTCGAAGTTCGTGCACTACCGGCCCGAGATCGCGATCCTCAACAATCTCGAATACGACCACGCCGACATCTTTCCGGATCTGGCCGCGATCCAGCGCCAGTTCCATCACCTGGTGCGAACCGTGCCCGGACGCGGCCGCTTGATCGTCAACGCCGAAGACCCGGCCCTGACCGAGCTGCTTGCGATGGGCTGCTGGACGCCGGCGACCCGCTTCGGCATCGAGGTCGCCGCCGACTGGCAGGCGCAGCTGCTGCAGGCTGACGGCAGCGCGTTCGAAGTGCGCAACGCCGGCCGCACGCTGGGCGAAGTGCACTGGGGCCTGCTTGGCCGGCACAACGTGATGAACGCGCTGGCCGCGATCGCGGCCGTCGACGCCTACGGTCTCGATGTGCAGCCGCTGCTGCCACAGCTGGCCGAGTTCGCTTCGGTGAAGCGGCGCCTGCAAAAGCTCGGCACGCCGCGCGGCATCAGCGTCTATGACGACTTCGCCCACCACCCGACCGCGATCCGCACCACCCTGGCCGGCCTGCGCGCCCAGGTCGGTGCGGCGCGGATCCGGGTCGCGATCGAGCCGCGCAGCAACTCGATGCGGCTCGGCGCCCATTCGGCTGAGCTGGCGCCGTCCTTGGCGGATGCCGACGAAGTGGTGTTCCTGCACCGCCCCGAACTGCCCTGGGATGCTGCCGCCGTGGTTGGCGCCCTGCGCGGGCAGGGCAGCACGGTCGCCAGCGTCGACGCCCTGCTTGATCGCCTCGCCGCCAGCGCGCAGCCCGGCGACCACGTGGTGTTCATGTCGAACGGCGGCTTCGAAGGCGCGCCGGCGCGAATGGTTGAGCGGCTGGGAATCGGGAATCGGGAATCGGGAATCGGTTAGAGCGGTGCGCTGTCGGGGCGCTGCTCGCCAGCCGGCGGGCATGTTCCGCTACGCAGATTCGGCTCTGGAGTTCCGAGTTCGTTCGTGGCGATCTGGCTCCCACGAACCCGCTCCAAACCACTCCCGATTCCCCGCTCAGCTAGACTTCTGTCCATGCCCAAGCGCGACCTGCCCCTGTTCCCGCTTTCGATGGTGCTGTTTCCCGGCGCCGAACTGCGGCTGCGCATTTTCGAAACGCGCTATCTGGACCTGATCAAGCAGTGCAGCCGCGAGAGCAGTCCGTTCGGCGTCAGTCTGATTCTTGCGGGTGCAGAAGCGGGCAGCCCGGCGCTGCCGGCGGCGGTCGGCACGATGGCGCGGATCGTCGACTTCTACACCTTGCCCGATGGCCTGTTGGGCATCTGCTGCCGCGGCGAGCAGCGCTTCCGGGTGCGACAGACCCGGCTGCGCGATAACGGCCTGATCATTGGAGAGGTCGAGGACTCGACCTGGTTCGAGCCCGAGCCCGTGCCGGCTCAGCATGGTCTGCTGGCACAGCTGCTGGAGCGCCTGCTCGAACACGTCGGTGGGCCGTATGCCGATGCCAGCAAGGCCCAGCTCGATGATGCGCACTGGGTCAGCTTCCGTCTGGCCGAGCTGCTGCCGTTCGAGCCGCGTGAACAACAGGCCCTGCTGGAGCTTGACGATGCCAGCGCGCGGCTGGATCGCATCCTTGAGGCACTGCCGCAGTTCCAGTCCGAGGGCTGAAGCCCGCGCACGCAGCCTGCGGGTGGCCGCTCGGCTGCGTGTAAGATGCCAGCGTTGTCCGCCCTGTTGCTGCCTTCCCCGATGCGAACTCCCCGAAATTCCCGAGTCCTGGCCGCGCTGGCCGCCATTGTCTGCGCCTGGCCCGCCGCCGCTGCGGTACCCGAGCTGAGCCCGGATGCCCGCGCCGTCTTTGTCGCCGAGGCCGCCGAGAAACACGGCCTGGATCCCGCCACGATCGACACCTGGCTGGGCCGTGCGCGCTACCAGCAGAGCATCATCGACGCGATGACCCGCCCGGCCGAGGCCAAGCCCTGGCGCGACTACCGTCCGATCTTCATGAACGACCGGCGCATCAGTGACGGTCGCGCGTTTCTGACCGAACACTGGGCCTTGTTGTCGCGGATCGAGTCCGAGACCGGCGTGCCGGCCGAGATGATCGTCGCGATCATGGGCGTGGAGACCAGCTATGGGCGCATCACCGGCAGTCACCGCGTGCTGGATGCGCTGTACACACTTGGCCTGTTCTACCCGCCGCGCGAGACTTTTTTCCGCGCCGAGTTGGGCAACTTCTTCAGGCTCGCCGAAGCCGAGAACGTCGACATCGCCACCGCCAAAGGCAGCTATGCCGGCGCGATGGGCTGGGGCCAGTTCATGCCGTCGAGCTACCTCGCTTACGCCGTTGACGGCGACGGCGACGGTCGCCGCGATCTGTGGGGCTCGTTGCCCGACATCACCGCCTCGATCGCCAACTATTTCGTCGCCCACGGCTGGCAGCGTGATCTGCCGGTGGTCGCGCCGGCTCGCTTCGACGGCGCCGAGGAATTCGCGCCCGGCAACCTGGAGGCCACCCATCGGCTGGCCGACCTCGCCGAACGCGGCTATCGGCCGCAGCACGCGGTTGGCGCCGATCTGCCGGCGACCGTGCTCAATCTCGATGGCGCCGGCGGTCGCGAGCATTGGATCGCGTTCAAGAATTTCTACGTGATCTCGCGCTACAACCGCTCCCAGCTGTATTCGCTGGCGGTGTTCCAACTGGCCGGCGAGATCGCCCAGGCGCGCCCCGACGGCGCCACCCCGCTGGCGCCGTGAGGCCACACCGCGCGGCACAAACCCTGCTGATGCTGCTTGCGGTGCTGCTGCTGTCCGCCTGCGCCGGCGGCAAACACCGGCCTGCGCCAGAGCGTGAGCATCGCGGTGGCTCGACTTCGCAGCGGCCGGCGCCGCCGCGGCGCCCGCCCAGCCAGGGCGAGCCCGCGGGCGAGCAGGGCGGTGGGCTGTATGCGCCGCATCTGCGCGATGGCGGCCCGGAAGTGCCGCCCGATGTCAGCGGCCTGCCGGAGCCGATACCCCGCGCCGAGCCGCGCGCGCGCTACGGCAACCATTCGCCGTATGTGGTGCTCGGCCGGCGTTACCACGTGATGGACAGCGCCGACGGCTATGTCGAGCGCGGCGTGGCCAGCTGGTATGGCACCAAGTTCCACGGCCGGCCCACCTCAAGCTTCGAACCGTACGACATGTACCAGTTCACCGCCGCGCACAAGACGCTGCCGCTGCCGAGCTGGGCGCGAGTCACCAATACCGAGAACGGCCGCAGTGTGATCGTGCGGGTCAACGACCGCGGGCCGTTCCACGCTGATCGTCTGATTGACCTCTCCTACGCCGCCGCGGTGCGCTTGGGTATTCATATCCGCGGCACCGGCCCGGTCAAGGTCGAGGCGATCGTGCCGCGTGGCATGCACAGCACCACCGCGAGTGCGCCGCCGCCGGCGCGCCCGGGTGGCGCTGTCGCGCCGCCGCGCGAACAGCCACCGCGCACCGAAGCCGGCGACGTGATTCTGCAGGTCGGCAGCTTTGCCGAGCGCGTCAATGCGCGCCGGGTCGCCGACCAGCTTGAAAGCGCCGGCGTTCGTGACGTCCGCATCCAGCGCGCCGAAGTGGGCGCCAGCACGGTCTACCGGGTCCGCATCGGCCCGGTCGATGTCGATTCCCAGCCCGCCCTGGTCCAGCGCGTGCAGCGTTTGGGCCTGGGCACGCCGCGGCCGGTCCGCCCCTGAAGCCTTTGCCGCATCCCGAGATGGAGTCTGTCCGCATGAAAGTGTTCGCCACCCGCCTGCTGGCCGCTGCCCTGTGCAGCGCCGCGGTGTTCACCGCCGCCGCGCTCGCCCAAACCCCGGCCGCACAGCCCACTCCTCAGCCTGTGCCGCAGCCAGCGCCACGCCCGTCTGCACCGGTGCCGGCGCCACAGCCGCCGAGCGTTGAAGGCACCGCCTGGGTGCTGATGGACTATGCAACCGGCCAAGTGCTGATGGGCCACAACCCGGACGGCCGGGTCGAGCCCGCCAGCATCACCAAGGTGATGACCTCGTACGTGGTGTCGGCCGAAGTCGCCGCCGGCAAGGTCGGGGTCGACGATCAGGTGCGCATTTCCGAGAACGCGTGGCGGGTCGGCGGTGGCGGCACTGATGGTTCCACCAGCTTTCTGCCGGTGAACTCCGAGGTGCGCCTGCAGGATCTGCTCTACGGGATGATCATCCAGAGCGGCAACGACGCCTCGATCGCGCTGGCCGAGCACGTCGCCGGCAGCGAGGAGGCCTTCGCCGACCTGATGAACAACTACGCGCAGAAGCTCGGGCTGACCGGCACCCATTTCACCAATGCCACCGGCCTGCCCGACCCGGAGCTCTACACCACCGCGCACGACATCGCCCTGCTGTCGCGCGCGCTGATCCGCGACTTCCCGGAGGACTACGAGGTCTACGCCAAGAAAGAGCTGACCCTGAACGGCATCACCCAGCACAACCGCAACTCCCTGCTGTGGCGCGATGCGACGGTGGACGGCATCAAGACTGGGCACACCGCGGCGGCCGGCTACTGCCTGGCAGCCTCGGCCGAGCGCGAAGGGATGCGCCTGATCAGCGTGGTGATGGGCTCCTCCGGCGAGAAAAAGCGCGCCGACGACAGCCAGGCGATCCTGAACTACGGCTTCCGCTTTTTCGAATCGCATCAGCTGTATGCCGCCGGCGAAAAGCTGGCCGAGCCGCGCCTGTGGAAAAGCGAACTCAGCAGCCTGCCGCTGGGTCTGTCCGAGCCACTGCAGTTGACCGTGGCGCGCGGCAAATACGATCAGATCAAGGCCGTGATCGACATCCCCAAGCCGCTGATCGGACCGTTCGAGCAGGGCCAGCAGGTCGGTACGCTGCGCCTGAGCTTGGACGACCAGCCGCTGGTCGAACGCCCGCTGGTGGCGCTGCAGGCGGCACCGGAGGCGGGCTTTCTCGGCCGCACCTGGGATGGGGTGATGATGTGGTGGGAGTCGGAGTAAGACGCGGGAATCGGGAATCGGGATGGCCGAAGGTTCAGTCGGCGCGGCTGTGTGACGGCTTCGCCTGACCGACTGCAGCCGCAGTTGCAGCCTTCTCGCGACCGTGAATTCTCGCCCCGGCCGCGAAGCTGAACATCACCGGCGTTCGTCGCGACGGATACTGCAGACCTGAGCGTTGAATCCGCCAAGGCAAGCCGCCTTGACCCGAAACGCCAGGAGCACCTCATGAAGCGCACCGCCCTCCGCAGCACCCGCACGCTGATCGCTCTGACCATTGCTGCGGCATTTTCAGCGACCGTCGCTTTCGCCCAGCCGGGACCGGCCGCGTCCTCCGATCGTGACAGCCGTCGAGCCGAGATGCAGGCCAAGCGCGAGCAGGTCCGCGCCGACATGCTCAAGCGCCTCGACGCCAATGCCGACGGCAGCATCAGCCAGACCGAGATCGATGCCGCCGCGGCCGCGCATGCCGCCTCGATCGATGCCAACGGCGACGGCCAGATCAGCGCCGCCGAGCTGGAGGCCTTCCGCGACGCCCAGCGCGCCGAACGTCAGGCCCAGCGTCAGCAGAAGCAGCTTGAGCGCATGGACAGCAATGCCGATGGCCAGCTCAACGCCGAAGAGTTCGCCGCCGCCCACGCCAAGCGCATGCAGCGCATGGACCGCAATGGTGACGGCATGATCGAGGCTGACGAGCTGGCTCACGGCCCGCGTGGCGGTCACGGTGGCCGTCATCACGGCCCGCGTGGCGGCTGAGCCGGCCGGCGACCGTCAGTCGCATGCTCAGTACTGCACCCTGTGGTGATGCCATCGACCCCGATGCCGACCTGTTGAAGGCGGCATCGGCCGGCGATCAGCGCGCTTCCGCCGCGCTGGTCGCCCGGCACCTGCCGCGCGTGCACCGGCTGGCAACAAGGCTGCTGGACGATGCCGCTGAAGCCGAAGATATCGCTCAAGAACTATTCCTGCGCCTGTGGCAGGCCGGTGCGGACTGGCGCAGCGGGCAGGCCCAGGTGAGCACCTGGATCCACACCGTCACCGTCAACCTGTGCCGCGACCGGTTGCGTCGACGGCGGCCGCAGATCGCGCTCGACGAAGGCCTGGCCGAGGCCGCCGAGCTGCGGCCGGAAGCGCAGGCGATGGTCGGCGAGCGCAGCCAGCAGCTGCGCAGCGCGATCGCCGAATTGCCGGAGCGCCAGCGCGAAGCCCTGCTGCTGTTCCACTACGAAGGCCTCGACCAGGCCGAATCGGCGGCTGTGCTTGGCGTCAGCGAAGACGCATTGGAATCCCTGCTGGCCCGCGCCCGTCGCGGCCTGCGCCAACGTTTGCCTGCGCCGCAAGGAGGCGCGTCATGAACTCCGAACGACTGCAGCATCTGATCGATGCCTACGGCGCTGACCCCGCGCGCTGGCCGCCGGCCGAACGCGCTGCACTTGCTGCGGCGCGGCCCTTGTCGGCTCCCCTTGCCCAGGCGCTTGCCGAGGCCGCTGCGCTGGATCAAGCCCTGTCCGGCCTGCCGCTGCCCGAACTGCCGTCCAGCCTGGCCGCTCGCGTGCTCGCAGCAGCACCGCAGGCCGCGCGGCATCGCCCACCGGCACCACAGCGCTCGGGCTGGCGCGAGCTGTGGGATGCCCTCGGTGGCCTGCGCCTGGCCGGCCCGGCGTTCGCGTTGGCGCTGAGCTTCGGCTTGGGCCTCGGCATCCTGATCCCGCAGGCCGCGGAGGAATCGGAGTCCGATCTCGACACCTACATCGCCCTCGCCTGGCTGGACGAGAGCATCGACGAGGAACTGCCATGAGCGCGCTGTCCACGCCCTTCCGCATCGCCCTGCTGGTGTCGGTGTGCCTGAATCTGCTGCTCGCCGCCGCGCTGGCCGGCATGGCCTGGCGCAAACCGGCGCCGGTCGAAGCTGCCGTCGATCCCGGCGACGCGCGCAGCCTGCCGGATGCACGTCGGCTGGAGCGCGTGCTGACACCCGAGCGCCGGGCGATGGTGATGGAAACCCTGGGCAGCGATCGGCACGAACTCCGGCGTTCACTCGGCGAAGTGCGCTCCGCACAAGTCGAGGTGCAGCGCCTGCTGCGCCAGCCTGAGTTCGATGCAGAAGCGTTTGGCGCCGCGCTGGCGCAGGTGCGTGCACGCGAGCAGGCCACCGCCGAACGCGTGCACGCCGGCCTGCAGCGCTTGGCCGAACGCCTGCAGCCGCGCGAGCGCGCGCTGCTGGCCGACAGCATGCAGCGTCGCGGCGGACACCGCGGGCGCTCGCCCGACGACAGCCGTGGCCGCGAGCGCGAGCGTGAGAACGATTGAGCCGAACCACCGCAGGCGCTTGGGAAAGCCGCGCGCGGCCCCGATAATGCGCCGATGGACACAAACGACCCCGGTGCCGCGCCCGAGCAGCGCGGCTTTGAATTTCCCTGTCGCATCGAGATCACCGCGGTCGGCCTGGCCAGCGCCGACTGGATCGAGCGCGTCACCGGCGCCATCCACGCGCTCGGCCTGAGCTTCGATGCCGACAGCGTGCGCAGCCGCAGCTCCAGCGGCGGCAAATACCTCTCGGTCAGCCTGAGCTTTGACGCGCACTCGCGCGAAGACTACGACGCCGCCCACGGCGCCCTGCGCGCGCTGCCCGGCATCAAGTGGACGCTGTAGGCCCCGCCGCGCTGCAGGTCTGCCAGCTCGGCCGCCAGCCGTATGCGCCGGTGTGGCGGGCCATGCAGGCCTACACCGATGCGCGCGGGCCGGAGCAGCCGGATCAACTCTGGCTGGTCGAGCATGAGCCCGTGTTCACCCTCGGCCAGGCCGGCAAACCCGAACATGTGCTGCTGCCGGGCGACATCCCGGTCGTGCGCGTCGACCGCGGCGGCCAGGTCACCTATCACGGCCCCGGACAGCTGGTCGCCTATCCGCTGCTCGATCTGCGCCGGCTCGGCATCGGCGTGCGCGATCTGGTCTGCCGGATCGAACAGGCGACCATCGATACCCTCGCCGAATGGAATATCCGCGGCGAGCGCATCGACGGCGCGCCCGGCATCTACGTCGACGGCGCCAAGGTGATGGCGCTGGGCCTGCGGGTGCGGCGTAGCTGCAGTTTTCACGGCCTTGCCCTCAACGTGGCGATGGACCTCAGCCCCTACGCCGGCATCAACCCCTGCGGCTACCAGGGGTTGAAAGTGACCCAACTGCTAGACTTGGGCGGCCCCGCGACCTTGGCCGAGGCCGCCGCTGTATTGGTGCCGAAGCTCGCCGCCGCGTTCGGCCTGCAGGCCATGGATGCTGCCGCGCCAGACCTTTCCCCCTTCTTCGCCGAACCCGAATCGAGCCCCGCATGAGCGACTCCGCCACCAAGCCCGCCCCGCGCGAAATCCCGCTGATGGTGATGGGCGAGAAGCAACTGGGCGAGAACAAAATCGCGCGCAGCCCGGTCCAGTTCGAAAACGCCCCGACCCTGCGCAAGCCGAGCTGGATCCGCGTGCGCCTGCCCTCGGGCAATGCCGTGCAGCAGCTGAAATCA
Organism: Aquimonas sp.; assembly: GCF_044377145.1. Taxonomy (NCBI): domain Bacteria; kingdom Pseudomonadati; phylum Pseudomonadota; class Gammaproteobacteria; order Lysobacterales; family Lysobacteraceae; genus Aquimonas; species Aquimonas sp. The sequence goes on along the minus strand of NZ_JBILJQ010000052.1, from coordinate 1,206 downwards.
CGCCTGCGCGAGAACGCCCTGGTCACCGTCTGTGAAGAGGCCAGCTGCCCGAACATCCACGAGTGCTTCAGCCACGGCACCGCCACCTTCATGATCCTTGGCGAGGTCTGCACCCGCCGCTGCAGCTTCTGCGACGTCGCCCACGGCCGGCCAAAGCCGCCGGATGCCGCCGAGCCGTTCAAGCTCGCGCAGACGATCGCCGACATGCGCCTGAAGTACGTGGTGATCACCTCGGTCGACCGCGACGACCTGCGCGACGGCGGTGCCCAGCATTTCGTTGACTGCATCCGCGAAACCCGTGCCCTGCTGCCCAGCATCAAGATCGAGATCCTCACCCCGGACTTCCGCGGCAAAGGCCGCATGGACCGCGCGCTGGAGATCCTCGCGACCAACCCGCCCGACGTGTTCAACCACAACCTCGAAACCGTCCGCGAGCTCTACACCAATGTCCGCCCCGGCGCCGATTACGACTGGTCGCTGCAGCTGCTGCAGCGCTTCAAGGCCCAGCACCCGAACGTGGCCACCAAGTCCGGAATCATGCTCGGCCTCGGCGAAGAAATGGACCAGGTCGTCGGCGCCCTGCGCGACCTGCGCCGCCACGATGTCGACATGGTCACCATCGGCCAGTACCTGCAGCCCACCCCGCACCACCACCCGGTGATGCGCTACTGGCACCCCGATGAATTCGCCGAACTCGAGCGCATCGGCCTGGAGATGGGCTTTACCCATGTCGCGTCCGGGCCGCTGGTGCGCTCCAGCTATCACGCAGATCGGATGGCCAAGGATGCGGGCTTCGTCGATCTCTGACGCAGTGGCGGGATGTGTCAGCGCAGTCGGCGAGGCGCACCCCAGCATCGCAGCGGGCTCTTGTAGGTCGGGGTAAGCCAAAGGCGCATCCCAACGTCGTGGAATTCACGCTCACCTCAAGTCGCGATACCGCGCCGACACATCGCCTGCGCTTCGTCGAGACGCGAGCTTGGGCCGCGCTGCGCTTGGCGCCAACCTGCGACCAGCACGCTCTTGCGGGCCCGCAACGCCCTACTCGAATCGACCCGCACCGGCAGCGACTTGCGGCACCAAGGGAACCTCTGTTTTATCCCAGCCCGGCTGGTAGAATTTGTGCATCACCCACATGACAGTCACCCCATGAAGCAGACCACCTTCGACTCTCTGGCCTACACGGCGAAGAAGAAGCAGACGCGCCGC
>NZ_JBILJQ010000111.1:0-10010 GCF_044377145.1 Aquimonas sp. | reverse complement strand
TCGTGACCCTGCCCAGTGAACTCGGAAGCAACGAGATCGCAAGCATGAGCGAATCCGCCACTCAGGAGAACGAATGACAGCTATCTGGTGAACAGGCTGTCTCAAAGGGGTTGACGCGTTCCGAAGATCGAAAAGCGCGTGCGCTCGCCCTCGACCGAAATCGACACCAGCTCGGCGCGCTCCACCTCGGCGTCGCGCCCAAGCATGCGCAGGAAGTCGGAGGTGGCGGTGTTGCTGCGCGCGGTGCCAGTGACCAGTACGCGCTTGCCTTCGGGCCGCCAGATGTCGATGCGCTCGTCGACGAGCTGGGCGCGGATGCGGTCTTCGAGCTCGAACACGCGCTGGAACGCCGCCACGTCGTCAACCGCGTCAGGCAATGGAAGCTCAGGCACCGGCTCGATCACAGCCAGCCGTGGCGCCTGGTCTGCGGCGAAGCGCGAACTGTTCGGCGCACGCGCAAGCGGCGGCAGCCGCTGCGGATCAAGCGACCACATCGGCGGACGCTCGGCCGGTGCGAGTCTGGCCCAGCGCGCTTCGGTCCGGCGGGCGTAGGGGATGCCCTTGCAGCCGTCGCCGCACCAGACGGTGAATTCGCTGCGCGAGAGCTCGACGGTCTGGCGGGCGATCAATCCGCCGGTCTCATCGCGGGTGATCTCGACCACCTGATCGCGGCCATCGCGAACCCCACGCTCCAATTCAAGCCAGCCGTCAGCGCAGTCCTGATGGGTAAAGGCGCCGCGGCGGTCCTGCACCGGCCCATCCTTGGCCAGTGCCTGTTCGTAGGCATATAGATTGAGGTGCAGGGGGCCTTGCAGGGCCACGCCCTCGCGCGCCACCCGCCACCAGCGCGCATAGGCCGCGGGGTTGGCGCTGCGCAGGGTGTCTGCATCGCGGTCGACCTCGGCGGGCGCGCGCCGCAGCCTGAACTGCAGTTGGCAGATCGTGGTGGATTCACCCGCCTGCAGGTGATTGGAATCAAAACGGCAGCCCATCGGTCCGCGCTCGATCAGCAGGCCGGCGCCAGCGCGGTCGGCCGGCAGCTCGCCGAAGTAGCTCGCAAGATCGAATGCGCCGCCCGGCTCGGGGCTCGCCGCGTAACTGCCCTCAAGATTCGGGCACGCGGGAAACTGCGGATCACGAAAGGCGGGATCAGCTTCCGGAAAGTGCGCCGGCGGCGGCTCGTTTCCGCCACGGAAACAGCCGCCCAGAAGCCCTGCGAACAGGAGCACCGCCACCGCGCGAGGCGCGCGTGTTTGCATCTGCCTTCCCCTCATGTCGTCCCCCGCGCCGCGTTGGCTGCCAACGAACGCAGCCGATGCACAGTGTGACGGCTGCCAACGCCCACGGCGAGGCTGTCGGTCGCTGCCAGCGCGGGGCGCCGCAAGAACGGAGCGCGGCGGCGGCGTGGCTGAGTGCAGGCTCTGCCCCATCACGACCTTTCCGAGCCGTCGTTCGGACGAAGACACGATGTACTGCTCGCGCGGCTGCACGCGAGGCACTGCTGAAGCGGCGGGCTGATCGCAGCAAGACGCCTTCGGATGGATCGCCGTCTGAAGCGCGGGCGGCCTTCAACGACGCTCAATCAAAAAGCCAGCACGAGCGCTCGACTATCAGGCGATCTGGTGCTGACAGCGTACGGCTTGCCCTGGCAACAGTTCGCCTACCCGCTGCTGTGGCCCCTTGGACCCCGAGTGCGCACGCTCGCGACGGCGGCTGAAGGGCAGGAGGCGAACTCGGGGGCGCAGAGCGCCAACACCCACCGCCGGCGATTGATTCAACCGCCAGACCGGTGGCCCAAACGGCTGCATCACAGCCCAGGCAGCCTCGCCTGGCGGGAAAATGACATCGCTGTCGGTTTTCGGCTCAAGATGTAGCGCCACGTCACTGTTCGCGCAAAATTCAGCGGATAAAGTGCGCCGGCCTGTCGGGTGACAGTCCATCCGTGAGGCGGACGATCTTCAGCCTGCCGGCCCGCATGGCGAGGCTGAAGCGCTCCTGGGGTGTGCGCCGAACTCGAAAAATCTGCGTGGTGCCACGTCGACGGCCGGCCGGGGAGGGCTGCCTGCCGGAACAGAGTTGGCATCCGTCCGTAGCAAACAAGGGGCTTGAAAGCGCCGAAGCATTCCGTGACTGGCTCGCTTGGGCAGAGTTCGCTTGGGCGGAAGCTGTACAGCGCGCGATCAAAATATCGGCGCAGGACATGCCGGTCAATTGAATCATCCAACGTTGAAGCATTTCCCGGGGCCGGGCGCAATCACTGTCGCACTCAGCCCAGTCAAGAGGAAGTAGTCGATGCGCTTATCTCGTGCGGCAATCTGCGCCCTGGGCGTGCTGGGATTCATGCCAATTGGCGATGCTCGGGCGCAGGCCGGCAAGATCGCGCCAGTCTCCGCCAGCGGCAGCACCAATCTCCAACCCGCCAGCAATGCCGCGGATAGCAATCGCGGCACGCGCTGGGAATCCGATTAGGGCATCTCCCCGCGTACTCAGGATCGCTGCGGGAGAAGACCAGCGCAAACACAGGTACGAACACCGAGACGCAGTTGCTCCAGCTTCGCGCGCCGAACAGGCCACCGGTTGCGAGCTCAGCCGCTTGAGTCAAGTGAACTTGGTCTAGCTGCAAGCAGCGAGAACTGCATGGCATGCCACGGTGTCAAAGTGTGACTCAGCATGCAAAACGGAAATCCCATGTTGGAATCCGGCGGAGGTCGTGTAACAGTTTGTTACACGGAATCGGCCGTGGTTCGATCCAGTCAGCGGTTGCCGCGCCAGCCGAGGCGCATGCATGGAGTTTTGCTAGCGTTTACCGAATCCGTTCAAAGCAGATCCGCCCCGAACGCCGTGGTCGGCACCGGCCGCTGTCGCGCACCCGCAAGATGCCAGCCCCTTGACGCATTGCAGTTCTTGAGCCCCTAGAAGAGTTAACACAGGACGCTGGCGATCCAATGAATACCCTAATCGTATACGTTCACTTGATAGCCGCCTGCATCGCTGTCGGGGTGCTGTTGATGCAGGATCTTACGCTTTTCAAGACCGGTGGAAGGCGCTTGAGCCTGGGCGCCGTGAAGGAACTCCGATACGCCGCACGCAACATTTCTATCGCCTTGATGGTGCTGTGGGGCTCCGGGTTACTGCTGGTGATCTGGGGCTCAATCAATGATCCGCAGTATCTCGCAAACCAGAAGCTTTGGGCGAAGGTCGCGGTGGTAGCCGTGCTCACCGCGAACGGGGCGATCCTGCACCATTTCAGCTTTCCGCGCGTGGTCTCAAACACTGGGGTCACGGGCTTGGGGTTCTTCGAGAAAACCGCAGTGGCGTCGACCGGTGCGATTTCAACCGTCTCCTGGTTGTTCGCGTGCTATCTGGGAGTCGCACGGCCGTGGAATCACACCTTTCCATTCGATGAAGTCATGTTCATTTACGTCAGCTTGCTGATGCCCGCATGCGTTGTCGCCTGCGTTTACGTTCACGCTGTCATTGGTCCCGCACGCGCCAAGGCTCGAATGCAGCGCCAAGCGAGTGGTTTTACTGCGTTGCAGGGTGCAGGTTTGAAGAAGGTCAATGCACCCGACCAGCCGTTTCGGGCGAACAGCCTGGAAGGTTGATCCGTACACGTCGACTTGCGAGCCTGCGAAAGACCGCCCGATTCAGAGGCTTGTCTAGAGTTCGCATCGTCCCACCCAGTTTTCATCCTATGAGGAAGGAACAATGAGAAATTTCATAGCCTCTGCGGTAGCGCAGAGAGAGGGAAAGCGGAGGGGCAGAACACTGCTATCCCTGGCGCTCCTGGCGCTGAGTGCGGCCTGCTCTACGCAGGCTGTCGCGCGTTGCCAGTACGTGGTCAACAGCCAGTGGAACAATGGCTTTACCGCGGCCATCAAGATCACCAACACCCGATCGACTCCGATCAGTGGATGGAGCGTGAGCTGGCGCTACAGCGGCGACAACCGTATGACCAGCAACTGGAGTGCGAACTTCAGCGGCAGCAATCCCTACACCGCAACCCATCTGAGCTGGAACCAGACCATCCAGCCAAACCAGACGATTGAGTTCGGGCTGCAGGGAACCAAGGGCAGTGCTGCGGCCGAAGTCCCGCAGATCACCGGCGCCGTCTGCACTCCAGCGAGCTCTTCGTCCAGCAGCTCCAGCAGCTCCAGCAGTTCATCGTCGTCTTCCTCTTCGTCATCCAGCAGCTCCAGCAGCAGTTCGTCGAGCTCGTCGTCGTCGTCCTCATCGTCTTCGTCGTCGTCGTCGTCCTCCTCCTCCTCCTCCTCCTCGTCCTCCTCGTCCTCCTCGTCCTCCTCCTCGTCCGTGCCGCAGGCAGCGTGGACCCTGGACAGCAGCGTTTCGTATCTGAACCTCGTTACCACCAAGAATACTCACAATATTGAGGCGCATACCTTCAACAGGCTGAGCGGCATCATCAGCACGGCAGGTACCGCGTTGGTTACGATCGACATGAACAGTGTCGACTCGGGAATCACCATCCGCGACCAGCGGATGAGAGAGCTGCTGTTTGAAACCTCGACCTACCCGAATGCCAGCATCGAAGTGGTGCTGCCAAGCGGATTGCTGACTTCGCTGAGCGCCGGTCAAACGACCCAGACCGACATCTCAGCCCGCGTCACCCTGCATGGAGTGACCAGCACAGTCACGACACGCGTGTTGGTCCAACGGCTGACGAACTCTCGCATTCTGGTGCAGAGCATCGCCCCGATCATCACCCGCGCGGCCGATTTCAATCTGGTCGCCGGAGTAGAGAGTCTGCGCTCCATTGCCAATCTGGTTTCGATCAGTCCGGCAGTGCCCGTGGATTTCGCGCTTGCATTCGATGCGCGCTAACAGGACGAGGCGAAAATTCCCATGAGTAACTCACGTAGAGCTTGGCTTCCTCTCCTCCTTGTCTCGGTCGCCGGCCTGTTCGCAAGCTCAACCGCATTCGCGCAGAGCGCCTGCAGTGTCACGTATCGCAGCGAGAACACTTGGCCCGCGGGCGCGCAGATCGCAGTAGCGGCCACCAACCATGGCGCAGCAGTCAACACCTGGGAGATCTGCTGGCAGTACTCGGGCGGTGACACCATCGCTAACCTGTGGGATGGCGTGTTCACTGCTTCCGGCAGCCGCGTCTGTGTCCGCAATGCGGGCTACAACGGGCGCCTGCCGAGCGGTGGCACCGCCAGTTTCGGCTTCATCGTCCAGAACCCGAGCGAGCCTGCCCCCACCGGCTTCACCTTGAACGGTGTGGCCTGTGGTGGTTCGTCCGCACGCTGGCTGCTCGACTCAACGAAATCCAGCTTCTATTTCGTCAGCAAGAAGAACATCAGCAACGCCGAAGTGCATACGTTCTCGCAGATCCGCGGAACCGTCGCAGCCTCCGGCAGCGCGGTGATGACGATCCCGCTCGCGAGCATCTCGACCGGTATCGATATCCGCAACACGCGTATGCAGAGTCTGTTGTTCGAATCAAACCATCTGCCCAACCTGCATTTCTCCACTGAGCTCGATCTCGGCTCATTCGAGAGCCTGCCGGTGGGCGGAATGGTGGTGCAGCCGATGAGCGGCAATCTGATCCTGCACGCAGTCAGCCGTCCGGTGAGCTTTGATGCAGTGGTCGTGAAGCACAGCGACCGCAGCATCAGCGTATCGCCGCGGCGCCCGATTCTCGTCAACAGCACCGACTACGAAATGAATGCCGGTATTGAGGCGCTGCGCGCGGTGGCGGGCTTGAGTTCAATCGGCGAGCGAGTGCCGGTGTACTTCAAGATGTTCCTGACCCGCGACAACCCGACCAGTCAGCCCGCGATCGCGCTGCCGGGCCAGCCGTCTGCTCCGACGGGGTTGATGGGAGACATCACCGAGAGCAGCGGCGAAGCCTCGCTGGTCTGGTCCGGTGCCGGCTCCGCCGAAACGGGTCTTCTGGTTCGTCGCCGCGGTGCGGACAACCGCTGGAGAACCCAAGCGAACCTCGGCGCAAGCAGCCGACTGTTTGTTGAGCAGATTCTCTCCGGCGCCGGCAGCTACGACTACAAACTGATCGGCTACACCGACAGCGTGCCATCGACACACACGGCTCCGATCTCCCTGGTCTACAACGGCGGCACGAGCTCCTCCAGCTCAAGCAGCTCAAGCAGCTCAAGCAGCTCAAGCAGCTCAAGCAGCTCCAGCTCCAGCTCCAGCAGTTCGTCCAGCTCAAGCTCTTCGAGCAGCGCAGGCACGGGCAACGCGGCGCGCGGCGCGGCCCTCTACAGCTCGCAGGGCTGCGTTGCCTGCCACGGCGTGGACGGTGAGCGTGAGGCCAACGGAGCGCTGGTGATTGCACGGCTGAACCCGAATCGTTCGGTCTACCGTCACAGCCAGGACAGCCAGGATCGTTCGCTGCGGGACTTCATCGAGCTGTGGATGCCGCAGGGCAGCCCGGGCTCGTGCGTTGGCCAGTGTGCGGACGATATCGCGGCCTACATCCTCACCTGGCGTCGTCCGTCCGACGGTATCCCCGACCATCCGGTCGAGTACTTCACCTGCCCCACGCCGAACCAGTCCTATGGCCAGCGCACGCTGCGTCTGCTGACCAAGGTCGAGTACCAGCGTTCGGTGGGCGATCTGGTGGGCTACACCGAGGACGTGATTTCGCGTCTGCCCGATGACTTTACGGTCGGTGCCTTCCTTGGCAACAACTCCTTGCTGGTCGATCGCACCCGCTACACCAGTTACATCACCACTGCGGAGCGCATCGCAGACAACGTAGCCACACGCTGGAACGCGGTACTGTCCTGTAACCCGGACGCCAACTGTGCTAACCGTCTGGTGACCGACCTGGCGCCGCGGATCTTCCGTCGTCCGCTGACCACCGATGAGCGCTCCACCTACCTCGCAGTTGCGCAGGGAACCACGGGCGGACGCACACCGGCCGAAGGCATGAAGGTGGCGCTGGCGGGCATGCTTTCATCGCCGCAGTTCCTGTATCGCTCCGAGCTGGGCGAGCGCGTGGGCGATGTCTACAAGCTTACCGGCCACGAGATGGCGACCTATCTCAGCTACACCTTCGTCGGCACGACGCCCAGCGCTGCACTGCTGGCCGCGGCTGGACGCGGTGAGCTGGATACGCCGGCGGGTGTGCGTCAGCACGCAGCCACCCTGCTCAACACCTCGCAGGCGCGCTCCTTGCTGACCAGCTTCGTCAACCGCTGGATCGGCACGGATCAGCTGGAGATCAAGGACAAGACGGGCTTCCCGAACTTCCCGCAGCTCGCGAATGACATGAAGCTGGAGCTGGGCAAGAACTTCTCCCAGGGCATGCTCGACTCCACAGCGACCTTCTCGACCCTGTACAAGCCGGCCTACACCCACGTCAACCAGCGCCTGGCGACGCTCTACGGCCTGCCCTTCTCTGGCACGGGTGCGGATGCGGACGGTTTCGTGCGAACGGCGACCAACGACCGCGGCGGCATCCTGATGTCGGGTGCCTTCCTGTCGCGCTATGCCACCAGCAACGAGTCGAACCTGGTGACGCGTGCGGTCGCCCTGCGGCGCCGTCTGATGTGTCAGGACATTCCTGAGCCGCCCTCGGGCGTCAGCCTGGATCGCGAAGCCCTGGCTGCGCAGGACCGCGAGTTCTTCAACAACCCGCGCACCACCCAGCGCATGATCTACGACCGCATCACGATGGGCACCAGCTGCTCGGACTGCCACGCCGAGATCATCAACCCGCTGGGCGGCGGCCTGGAGAACTTCGACGCGGTGGGCCGCCTCCGCACCACGGATGCGCGCAACAACCCGATCGACGCCAGCGGCACGTTCTTCTCGCCGTTCCCGCAGCTGCAGTTCCTGGGCGATCCGGACCGTGTCATCCACTCGCCGGCGATCACCTTCAACGGTGGTGCGAGCTTGGTGACCAAGATCGTGGAAGACCCGAAGGTGTCGGGCCAGGCGCAGACCTGTCTCGCCACCCAGTTTGTCAGCTACAGCTCGGGTATCCACACGATCTTCCTGATCGACTCCGATCGCGATGTCGGAAATGCCCGCATCAGCGAACAGGAAGAAGCGGCCTACCGCTGCAACGTCGGCACCCTGCGCGACGTGCTCGCTAACCGCGGCCCGCGCGCGATGCTGGAAGAGATCCCCGCCCTGCAATCCGTGATGTATCGCAAGGAGTGGGCGCGCTGAGCGCGCCCACCCCTCTCGACATGTCCACACAACGATTTGGAGTGAGCAGAATGAAACACACGGACTGCTTCGACAAAGAGCGCCGCAGCTTTCTTCGCCTGATTGGCCAGGCCGGCATCTCCGCCAGCTTGATCAAGGCCTCCAGCGTGCTCGTCGGCGTCATGCTGGCGCGCACCTCGGAAGCCCAGTCTGCGGTGCCGAACAAGCACTGCCTGGTCTTCTCCGGCGGCGGCTGTCATCCCACCCGCTGGTTCCCCAGTGGCTCCACCCTGCCTATCCAGTCGGCGCCGCTGCAGACCCAGTTCAGCCGCATCGCCATGCTGCGCAACGCATCCATGAGCGGCGCCGGGCACGGCGTGATGTTCCACCGCTTCAACAACGGCAGCTGGTCGCAGGACAGCTTCGATGTCAACCTGGGTCGCACCATCGGCGCGAACTTCCCGGTGCGCTATCTCAACCTGGGCATCACGGCCGAGCCAAATCTCAGCCGCGAGCTCAACAGCGGCAAGCCCACCATCACCAGCCCGCGCGCCGCGTTGGACATTCTGTTCGCGGGCGGCGGTACCAACACCGGCGGCGGCACGCCGCCGCGGCGCTCGGTGGTGGACCTGCACTACGCGGCCATCAACAGCCTGCGCACCAAGCTGGGCCAGCACGAGCTGCAGAAGCTGGACAGCCACTTCACCGCGATCCGCGAAATTGAGCAGGCCATCGACAGCGGCGGCAGCACCCCGCCGCCCGGTGGCTCCTGCCCGCAGCCGCCGAACACTGCGGTCACCGGTTTCGATGCCACAGTCAAGCTCCACACTGAGATCGCCGCGCTAGCGCTCAGCTGCAACCTGACCGCCTCGGTGTCGATCGCGTTTGGATCGGACTCGCACAACCACTTCCTGGACGTGCTGGGCCGCGAGTCGCACCAGTCGCACCACAATCAGGGCAACAGGCCAGACGCGTACCACGAGGACATCGCCTACATGGCGGGCTTGACCCGCAATCTTCTGGAGCGCTTCGACGCGCGTGGCCTGCTGCCGACCACGATCGTGACCCAGGTGTCGGACATGGGCGACGCGGACTCGCACGGCAACAGCAACGTGCCGATGCTGGTTGCGGGCGGCGGTATCACCGGTGGTCGCGTGGTCGATGCGGGTGGACGCACGCAGTCGGAGCTGTACCAGACCATCGGCCTGAAACTGCGCGCCGATCAGAGCCCGAACGGCGCGGCCTATCGGAACTGGTCGAGCACGACGATCGCGGGTTTGTAGAGCGCTCACCTGTAGAACCAGTACACGTGTGCAAGCGGCAAACGGATCAGGCGCTTCGCGTCCCCAGCGCGGGCCGCCTGATTCGGATTCAGTGAAGCGGCATTTGCGGAAAGCGAGGCCTCGCCCGACTCCTGCGGCGGCGCGAGAGAAGTCCATCGCACACCCGCGACCTGACCCGGCGAGCAGCGCACGACACATCCCTCATGTGCCGTGCACGCCGAGCGGGAACAGTCCAATAGCTCCAAGCGCGTCGCCAGGCACTCGGGCTTGGCGGCGCGCTTTTTTTGCGCGAGGCGCCTGCTCGTGGGACGGCTGCGGTGATGTCGAGCTCAGCCGCGAAGGGAAGTTCCGGCTCTTCGCGTGCACCCCGGGGGTTGCGGGCTTCAATGTGGTCGCGTGGCGAGTGCACCGTGGCGAGCCCGGTGCTTTCGGCCGCAATGAACCCTACGAACGGGTGTTTCGTAAGCGTCCGCCCACCTCACCTACCTTCCTTACCTGATTCTCCCGACCGTCTCCGGTTTCCCCAACGGAGGACCGGTCGATGGCGTGTTCGGAGGCGTGGCGGTGGCGGGCGCATGTGCGCTC
>NZ_JBILJQ010000169.1:0-2915 GCF_044377145.1 Aquimonas sp. | reverse complement strand
GCGAGCGCACATGCGCCCGCCACCGCCACGCCTCCGAACACGCCATCGACCGGTCCTCCGTTGGGGAAACCGGAGACGGTCGGGAGAATCAGGTAAGGAAGGTAGGTGAGGTGGGCGGACGCTTACGCGGGATCGGGTCAGCACGGGCCATCGACTCGGATCAAATAGGGGCACCCGTATCGTCTTCCTGAGAACGGTGTTGGTCGAGTGCAATGCGGGCGCCATTACAGCGCGCACGCGGCCTACGGAATCGTCCCCAGCCGCGCTACAGCCTGATGGCCCGCCCCGGCAGCCACGCCTATCAGAACTCCACCGCTTGGGCTGTTGAGCTGCTGGCCGCTGCCGACTAAGGCGCCGCGCGGACCGCGCAGGCGCAGATGCATCTGCGCGAGAACAGCTTCGAGCCCGACCACGTCCACATCGCCTACTCCAAACGTGCCGCCGGCGGCCTGTTCGCCGCCAACCTGGCCTTCACCGACTACCCCGTCGCCACCCGCCTCGGCGGCCGCTATCCGGTGGTGACCGTGCGCGCGATCCTGCGCCACCTCGAACGCCTGGGCCGGATCGAACACCAGCGCGAATGGCGCAACGGCGTCGAGAGTGAGCGGCTGGGGCCGGTGTGAATGGGCGCAGACGTCGGACAACGCGCCTATCGAACAGCGCTGGAAACGACTCGCCCATCCACGTCTGCAATGCTTCGCTCGCGCGTACCGGCCCGGCTTCTGTTGGCTTTGACACCTCTCAGGGTGCACGAGCCGGCGCCTGCACTTCAGCAAATCCGCATAAATTCAATGGGTTGGGCTTTTGAAGGATGGGGAAGGCTCAGCATCAGTCCAGTGAACTCGCGTTGGACGATTGCTGCGGAAGGGCACAGTCCCTCCCCTGCAAGACAACCAGCCCCTGGCTGGAAGCGATCGCAACATCCAGGCAGGCGTCGCCGACCAGGTCGGCCACCGCCAGGCCCTGTGCCGGATACCAGCTCTGATAGGGAATTGGAAACAGCTGCTCCGCGCCCAGCTGGCCATTGGGCTGCTGCAGATAGACGCCCAGGCGAAGCCACCCGTTGTGCAGGGTAACGACGTCGCTCAGGCCATCGCCGTTGAGATCGGCCACGGCCAGCGGGCCGGGGAGGTCGTAGCTCGGCACGAAGGTCGCCGGCTGGAACTGGCCCTTGCCGTTGCCCTTGAAGATCTGCAGGCAACTTCTCGGCCGGTTGCCGCCAGCGGCGGCCACCACATCGGCGTGGCCATCGCCGTCGACATCGCCCAGCCCGACGCCGCCCACCGACGCAAAGGTTCCACCCGGACACACGGCATGCAGGGCCTGCAGCTCGGTCAGGCTGCCGTGGCCGGTATTGCGATGCACCCGAAGGCTGGGGCCCAAACCCTGGCCGCTGGCGGTGACGACATCGATCAGGCCGTCGGCATCCAGGTCGCCGCTTCCAATCCGGTTGTAGCCGGCGACGTTGACCGGCCAGGGCGTGGCGAACAGTCCCTTGGGGCTGGGCTGGTAGACGCTGCCCTGGCTGGACCAGGTAGTGGTGGCCAAAGCATCGGCCGCGCGCTCCTTGAAGTTGATCGCAGCGGCGATCTCCACGGCAGCAGCGCCAAAACGCTGCCCCGGCGCCAGTGGGCGGACGCCGCCGCCACCCGGATACAGCACCACCCCAGTCGAGGTGCCCACCGCGACATCCAGCCCCGGATAAAGATTGAATTGGCCGATGGCCATGGCCTGCCGGCCGTAGCCGCCCGACAACTCGTGTTTCTGGATCAGGCCCAGGCCACCGAGTCCGTCGCCCGCATACACCTGCAGCAGCGCGCCTGAATTCGAACCGGCGCCCAGGCTGAGCGCAAGTTCGGCGCGGCCATCATTGGTGAGATCGGCGATCGCCAGCGCCTCGGCCGGACCCGGCGTGGGCGTCAGTGCATATTGCAGCAGCCGCCAAACGCCGCTGACGGAGGGCGGCACCGGTTCAAGCTCGATCACTTCAGCGGCCGGCGCCGGAAGCATTTCTCCCGGCAGCATGGGCCGACCCGCGACGTCGACAGGCGTTGAAGAAAGCGTGAGGGAAAGAATCAGGGAAAAGCTGAGCATGGGGGAACTCCAGTGCAATAGAAAGGTTGTGGAAGAGCCATCAATGCGCCGCTCAAGTGGCGCCGACGGCCTTTAGAGGGCGGGCTTGATGAGTTCAAGCCCGCCCTTGTTTGCAGCTTACACTCGCGCCGATGCCCTCTCGACTCCTCCGCACAGAGAGGACGGTACGTTTGGAGCAATACGCACACAGGTCCTGCCCCAGTGCTTGTAAGGAACGGGGCTGCATTTCAAAGCTCTGACCGACCGGGTCACGGTCATTTGCACAGATCAAATCGCTCGGAGCGAAGCACAGGCGAACAGGCGAATGGGGTCGCGTCTAGCGAAGTCGCAGGCTTGCCTCGGGGTTTAACTCACTGCCACACGGTGCTACAACACTAAAATTGAGCCGGCGCCCCCCGCGACGGCACTGAAATGCTACTTGCCTAGATCTGATGCGGGGATTTCGTGATCCTGGGCTTTTGATTGGCTCAACTCGATCCAGATAAGCCATGCGTACATGAAGTCTTTTCGCTTTTCCTGAGACTGGCTGGCCGGAGGATTCCCCAATACTGCTCCAGTCAAGACAGGAAGGATACCCAAACTAGATCGCCAACTGTCCTATGGCCGTGGTACTTGATCGCTTCAAAAGTCAGCCACGGGGCATCGATACCCTCTACAACAACCGATTCATTCGATTCAACTTCCGCGACCAAGCACCTAAGGAACCTCTGTTTTATCCCAGCCCGGCTGGTAGAATTTGTGCATCACCCACATGACAGTCACCCCATGAAGCAGACCACCTTCGACTCTCTGGCCTACACGGCGAAGAAGAAGCAGACGCG
>NZ_JBILJQ010000168.1:0-2975 GCF_044377145.1 Aquimonas sp. | reverse complement strand
AGCAGCAAGAGGCTCAGGCACAGAAGCGCGGCCGCGACGAAGAACTTGCTGAGCCAGCGCAGTTCCTCAATGACATGCGCCTCAGCTCGCCAGCGCAACGAGCGTGCATAGCCGGCGAGAACGTAGCAAGAGCAGAGGGTCAGGTCTATCTTGGTAGCACGCGGTGCGGCGGCGCAGGAGTTGGGGACAGATCGAGCGTTCTGATCGTTGATTTCAAGGGGCCGAGCCCCTGCTGCGTGCTCTGTTCATTCCAGTAGCAAAGCACGTCCCCCAAGCCCCGCTCTCGCGGGGCTTGTTGTTGGTGCGCTCGGAACTCGGCGCTGCTGGGGTCAGCGCCCGGCCTGTTGCAGCACGGTGTCGAGCATCTGGCTGACGAACTTTTGCTGTGCTTTGGGTAGCTTGCTGACCTGCTCCAGCTGATGCAGCAGCTTGGGTGCGGGGCCGCGCTTGCCGGTGGTGCGCGGTTCTGGCGTGCCGATCAGGGCGTCCATCGTGGTGCCCAAGGTCTGCGCGAGCAGGGGCAGCAGTGAGAGGGGCACGCGCCGCTGTCCGCTCTCATAGGCGGTGACGGCTTGCTGTGAGACGCCCAGCGCCTCGGCCAGTTGTACCTGGGTGAGCCCCTGGGCTTTGCGTTGTTGTGCAAGGCGCTCACCGAAGGCGATGAAGAAGGCGCGTTCGTCAGAACTGATGGCCACGGTCGGCGGGTCGATCCGGAGGTGGCGCATACCGTAACCCCGAGGTTCTGGAATCGCGGTTGAAGATACCACGCAAACATGTAACAGCGAATTGTGGTTATTTCCTCGCAAACCCCCTTGACAGGGTTCCTGGCCGGAGACCGTTTATGCCCCGCATCCCCGATTCCGAGCTGGACCGGTTGAAGACTGAGGTGTCGCTGGTGCGGCTGATCGAGGCGCGGGGGATCGCGCTGGTGAAGCAGGGCAAGGATCTGGCGGCGCGGTGTCCGTTTCACGAGGAGGCGACGCCCTCGCTGATCGTGAGCCCGGCCAAGAACCTGTTTCACTGCTTTGGCTGCGGTGCGGCCGGTGGGCCGATCGATTGGGTGATGAAGCTCGATGGCGTGTCGTTTCGGCGGGCGGTGGAGCTGCTGCGGATCGAGCTGGGCGAGGTGGCGGCTCCGCTGCCTGCGGTGCGTGCGGCGTCCGCTGCAGAGTCCTCCTTAGCCGCCGCTTCTGATCCTGCTGCCGCTGCGCCCGCACTGGATGCGGCCGACGACGCGGCGCTGCTGGCCTCGGTGCTCGACTACTACCACGCGACCCTGAAGCAAAGCCCCGAGGCGCTGGATTACCTGCGCTCGCGTGGGCTCGATCATCCGGCGCTGATCGACACGTTTCGGCTGGGTTACGCGAACCGCACGCTGGGCTATCACCTGCCCGATAAGCAGCTGAAGGCCGGGGCTGTACAGCGCGGTGCGCTGCAGCGGATCGGCCTGCTGCGGGCGAGCGGGCATGAGCATTTCAACGGCTCGCTGGTGGTGCCGGTGGTGGCACCCGATGGCGCGATCACCGAGGTCTACGGCCGCAAGATTCTGCCGGCCTCGAAGCTGCGCGCCGGCACGCCGCTGCACCTGTACCTGCCGGGTCCGCACCGTGGGGTGTTCAACGAGGCCGGCTTGGTCGGGCAGGAAGAAGTGATTCTGTGCGAGGCGCTGATCGACGCGCTGACGTTTTGGTGCGCGGGCTATCGCAACGTGACCAGCGCCTACGGTGTCGAAGGTTTCACCGATGAACTAGTGGCGGCGCTGCATCGGCACGGTGTGAAGCGCGTGCTGATCGCGTATGACGCGGACGAGCCGGGCAACGGTGCGGCCGACAAGCTGGCCCCCAAGCTGATGGCCGAGGGATTCGAGTGCTACCGCTGCCGCTTCCCGAAGGGGATGGACGCGAACGCCTATGCGCTGGCGGTGCAGCCGGCGGTGAAGTCGCTGGGCGTGGTGATTCGGCAGGCGGAGTGGGTGGGGCGAGGCAGCGCGCCCAGCCGAGGCCCTATCGGCCTCGGCTGCGCTGACGAGCGCCCGGCCACGGAAGGCCGGGCCGGCGCCACGCACCAGGGACGGTTGCTTGCGGACACCTCGAACGTAGCCGCGCCGGCTGTGGCGGATTCTCCTTTAGCCGCTGCTGTTGCTGCTCCGCTTGATGCAACCGATGCGCTTGATGCGCTTGATGCAGAGCCGGCCGCAGCCAGCGCCCCAAGTGTTACGCCCCAGACGGACCCCGAGCCCCCGACTTACCGCATTCCACCCACCGAGCCGCCGCTGCCCGTCGACATCGACGACAAGGAACTGCGCCTCACGCTGGGCGATCGGGCCTACACCGTGCGCGGCATCGAAAAGAACCTGTCGTACGAGCAGCTCAAAGTCTGGTTGCGAGTGAGCCGCGGCGATCATGTCCACGTCGATACGGTCGAGCTGTACGCCGCCAAGCAGCGCGCTGCCTGGCTCAAGCAGGCGGCGGTCGAGATCGGCGCGGCCGAGGACCTGCTGCGCGGTGATCTGGCCAAGCTGCTGCGGGCGGTGGAGCAGCGGCAGGATGCGGTGATCCGCGCCCAGCTCGCGCCCGCCGCGCCAGTGGATGCGGCCGCTGCGCTGGGCGAGGTCGAGCGGGCGGCAGGTGAAGCGCTATTGCGCGATCCGGCGCTGATCGATCGCATCGTGGCCGACGTGGAAGCGACCGGCGTGGTGGGTGAGTCGGCGAACGCGCTGGTGGCCTACCTGGCCTGCGTGTCGCGCAAGCTCGACAAGCCGCTGGCGATCCTGATCCAGAGCACGAGTGCGGCCGGCAAGTCGACCCTGATGGATGCACTGCTGGCGCTGATGCCCGAGAGCGAGCGGGTGCACTACAGCGCCATGACCGGGCAGAGCCTGTTCTATCTCGGCGAGCAGGCGATGAAGCACAAGATTCTGGCCATCGCCGAAGAAGAGGGCGTGCGCCAGGCGGCCTATGCGCTGAAGCTGCTGC
>NZ_JBILJQ010000007.1:0-112710 GCF_044377145.1 Aquimonas sp. | reverse complement strand
GCCGGTGGAGCGTTTCGCCCCGGGGAGCCGCACATCTTACAGCAGATTTCGTTTCCGTCAACACCTCAACCGAAACTTTTTTTCTGCCGACTTCCGCGTCGCCGGTCTGGCTAAGCGTCTGTGCGAGCCGCCCAGTATACAGCTCCTTTTCCACCTGTAAAGAGGGGTGGGCGAAGAATCTTCAAACCTGCCGCTCGCGTTGCCGAGCTGTACCTTATAAGCACTTCCCCCATGAGACGACCCCATGCCTCGCCAAGTACTCCTCGCCCTTGCCCTGAGCGTCGCTGTCGGAAGCTGCGGCGCTCAACCCGGCCCCTGGGTTGAGCTCAAGGGTCAGCGCTTCCACGTTGAACTGGCGGACACCGAGCCCGCCCGGCAACGCGGCCTGATGCAGCGCGAGGCGCTCGGGAGCGACCGCGGAATGCTGTTCCTGTTTGAGCGTGAGGCGCCGCAGGCCTTCTGGATGAAAAACACGCTCATCCCGCTGGACATTCTCTACTTCGACCGGGAGCGCCGTCTGGTGTCGGTCTCCCGCGATGTTCCGCCCTGCAAGAGCGCGCTATGCCCCAGCTATCCAAGCGCCGGTCCCGCGCTTTACGTACTTGAGCTCAACGCTGGGGTCGCTGCTGATCTGGGCGTCGCTCGTGGCGACACGATCGAGTTTTCGCCGGACGTGCCGCAGACTGGCAGCCGCTGATCGTCTGCCGGCTGCTAGATCTCTTCGGTCGCACCACGAACGCGGGCGTTCGATGAACTCGCGCGGAAGAGATGCTCAGGCCGCGGCAGCTGACTGTCCTGGCTCCGATTGCCCCCCGCGCAGAACGCTAGGCGTCGATCTGAACCATTTCGAAGTCCGCCTTGGTAACGCCGCAGTCCGGGCACAGCCATGTCTCGGGCACATCGTCCCAGGCGGTTCCCGCTTCGATGCCCTCCTCGGGCAGGCCAGTGGCTTCGCTGTAGATGAATCCGCAGACCACACACATCCAATGACGGGATCCGACGGGGCGCGACTGGGCGATTGACATGTCAGGAGAGCTTGCTTGGAAGGGCCTGCTATTCTTCCACGCCTTATCCGCCCGCGAACAGCGACGCAGTCCATGGCCGAACGTCTGCGCGGCGTCTACTTGATCACCCCGGATTGTGAAGATACCGAGCGACTGCTGGCGCGGACCGCTGCAGCACTGGCAGCGGGCATCGCCCTGTTGCAGTACCGCAACAAGTCCGCAGATGCCCCGCTCCTTCTTTATCAGGCCGAGCGACTGCACAGGTTGGCGCGCGAGTTTAAGGTGCCGCTACTCATCAATGATCACATCGAGCTCGCCCGGGTGATCGGCGCTGATGGCGTACATCTGGGTGGTGACGACGTGCCGCTCGAGTTGGCGCGCGCGGCGCTTGGAGCGCACGCCCTCATCGGTGCCTCCTGCTATGCCGATCCTGAGCGCGCCCGCGCTGCGGTTCAACGCGGAGCCGACTACATCGCCTTCGGCGCCTTCGCGACCTCAGCAACCAAACCCGGCGCTGCGCGCGCATCACCTGCGCTTCTGACCAATGCCTCCCCGCTGTTGGTTCCGCGAGTCGCTATCGGTGGCATCGATGCGTTGATCGCTCCCCAGCTGGTGGCCGCCGGTGCCGATCTGCTCGCGGTTATCAGTTTTGTCTACGAAGCGCCCGATCCGGCTTCTGCCGTGCGCGCGCTGCGCAACGCTTTTCCCGATCTATAAGGAGTCATCGATGTCCAACAATCACGCGCTGTTCGCGCGCGCTCAGCTGCTGATGCCCGGCGGTGTGAACTCGCCAGTGCGCGCATTCCGATCCGTCGGTGGCGAACCCTTCTTCGCCACCCGCGCTCAGGGCGCCTATCTGTGGGACGTCGAAGGCACTCGCTATATCGACTACATAGGCTCCTGGGGCCCGATGATCGCCGGCCACGCGCACCCGAGCGTTCTTGAGGCGGTAACCCGCACCGCCCAGAACGGGCTGAGCTTCGGCGTGCCCAACCCGCTTGAAGTCACCATGGCGGAAACGCTGTCGCGGTTGGTGCCATCGCTGGAGATGACGCGCATGGTCAACTCCGGCACCGAGGCCACGATGTCGGCGATCCGCCTGGCGCGCGGCCACACCGGTCGCTCGCGGATCGTGAAGTTCGAGGGCTGCTATCACGGCCATGGCGATGCCTTTCTAGTGAAAGCAGGCTCCGGGATGCTCACTTTCGGCGTGCCGACGTCGCCGGGTGTACCCAGCGGCCTAGCCGATCTGACCCTGACCCTGTCCTACAACGATTTCGAAGGCGCCACTACGCTATTCGATCAGAATGGCCACGACATCGCCGGCCTGATCATCGAGCCAGTTGCCGGCAACATGAACTGCATTCTGCCCAAGCCCGGCTACCTGCAGCATCTTCGCGAGCTTTGCACGCGCTACGGCGCGCTGATGATCTTCGATGAGGTCATGACGGGATTTCGCGTCGACGTCGGCGGCGCGCAGGCCCTGTATGGCGTGCAGCCTGATCTGTCGACCTTCGGCAAGATCATCGGCGGCGGGATGCCGGTCGGGGCCTACGGTGGTCGGCGCGAGATCATGGCGCAGATCGCGCCTTCCGGCCCGATTTACCAGGCCGGCACGCTGTCGGGCAATCCGGTCGCGATGGCCGCAGGCCTCGCGACACTCGAGCTGATCCAGGCGCCGGGTTTCCACGTTGATCTGATGCGCAAGACGGACCTGCTGTGCGATGGACTCGAAGCCGCGGCTGCGAAGGCCGGGGTCGCGGTGACCACGAATCGCGTGCCCGGCATGTTCGGCCTGTTCTTCACCGACCAGAAGGTGGAGAGCTTCGCGCAGGCGACGACCTGCGACGTTCCTGCCTTCAATCGCTTCTTCCACGGCCTGCTGAAGCGCGGCGTGTACTTCGCACCGTCCGCCTACGAGGCTGGCTTCATTTCCGCCGCGCATTCGGATGCGGATATCGCCGCCACCGTGGCGGCCGCCGCCGAAGCTTTTGTCGAGGCTCGCGCGGGTTGAATAGAGTGGTCGGCTCGCGGGCGGCTGGATGCCGCTCGCGAGCCATTCGCTTCAGACGAACACGCTGCGCAGAGCACGCTGCAGTCGCAGCAGGCCTTCGGCCAGCTCATCCTCGCGGATGTTCAGTGCCGGCACGAAACGCAGCACACCGACGCCCGCCTGCAACATCAGCAGGCCATGACCTGCGGCGGCATCCAGCACCTCGCCCGCACGCGCCGCGTAGCGCGCGTGCAGTACGGCACCCTGCATCAGGCCGCGCCCACGCACTTCGCTGAACAGATCGAGCTCGGCATTGATCGAGGCGAGCCCCGCCAACAGCTGGGCACCGCGCTGCTCGACATTGGCCAGCAGCTCCGGCGAATTGAGAATTCGGAGAGCCACGCGAGCCACCGCTGCCGCCAAGGGGTTGCCGCCAAAGGTGGTGCCATGACTGCCGAAGCCCATCGTCTCGGCTGCCCGCGCGCCGACCAGCAAAGCGCCGATCGGAAACCCGCCGCCCAGGGCCTTGGCCAGGCTGATCGTGTCGGGCTGCACCTCATCCCAGTTGGAGGCGAACAAGCGGCCGCTGCGGCCCATGCCGCACTGGATTTCATCCAGCATGAGCAGGGCGCCGGTTTCGTCACAGCGCCGACGCAGGTGCTGCAGGAACCCGGGTGCGACCGGCATGACCCCGCCCTCGCCCTGGATCGGCTCGACCAGAACCGCACAGACGTCAGCATCGAAGGCCGCGTCGAAGCCTTCCACGCTGTTGAAATCGACGTAGCGGAACCCGCCGGGCAGCGGTTCGAAACCTTCCTGGTACTTGGGCTGCGCGGTTGCGGTGAGGGTCGCCAGCGTTCGGCCGTGAAACGACCCTCGAAAGGTCACGATCACGCGCTGGTCAGGACCGCGCCCGCGTGCAGCGGCATGCCGGCGGGCCAGCTTGATCGCAGCCTCGTTGGCTTCCGCGCCCGAATTGCACAGGAACACGCGCTCGGCGAACCCTGAAGCCTCCGCCAGCTCATCGGCCAGCAGCACCGGCGGCGCACTGTAGAAGACATTGCTGGTGTGCCAAAGCTTGCCGCTCTGTTCGATCAAGGCTTCGCGGAGTTGGGGATGAGCATGGCCGAGGGCGTTCACCGCGATGCCGGCCGCAAGATCGATGTAGTCACGGCCAGCCGTGTCCCACACCCGCGAGCCCTCGCCGCGATCGAGGATCAGCTCGCGCGGGCGGTAGATCGGCAGGTAGCGGCGGCGGGCAGTGGCAAGCAGGGTATCGGCGAGGTCGGACATCAGAGAATCACTCGGATCGCGGCGCAAAGAGGGCCACGCAGTATCGCAGAGCAGGCCAGGCGCTGACCTTCGACCATTGCATGCTCCACGCGCACGGCTGAGACTGCCGCCAAATCTATCGCCGACCACCGGAACCGCCGATGCGCCTTGAAACCCGTGCCGTCCACATTGGCGCCGACGCCGATCCCGAATCCGGTGCGTTGTCGCCACCGCTGCAGTTGGCCACCACCTTCCTGCATGCGCCCGATGGCAGCCAGGACCACGGCTATCTGTATCAGCGCTACGACAACCCGACCCAGGCCCGGCTTGAAGCGGCGGCCTCGGCCCTGGATGGCGCCGAGCGCAGCCTGTTGCTATCGACCGGCATGGCCGCGGCAGCCGCCCTGCTCCAAGCCCTGCCTGCCGGTGGCCAGGTGGTGTTTCAACGCGACCTCTACCACGGTATCCGCGTGCTGGCTGAAGACTGGCTGCCGCGCTGGGGACTGACGGCGGTGTTCGTGGATGCCGGCGATCCCGCCGCGCTGCGTGCGGCGATGTCGGCTTCCACCGCAGCGGTGTGGATTGAAACACCGTCCAACCCCTTGCTGCAGGTAGTCGACATCGGCGTCTGCGCCGAGATCGCGCACGCTTCGAAGGCATTGCTGGTGGTCGACAGCACCTTCGCCACACCGGTGCTGCAGCAGCCGATCGCGCTCGGTGCCGATGTGGTGCTGCATTCGGCCACCAAGTACATGGGCGGCCATTCCGACGTGATGGGCGGCTTGCTGTGCTTCGCGCGCGAAACTGCCTTGAGCGCGCAGGTGTTCGAGATCCGCAAGCTGCTCGGCGCCAGCGCCAGCCCGTTCAACGCCTGGCTGATTCTGCGCGGGCTGCGCTCGCTGCCGGCGCGAATGGCGATGCATTGCGCCAATGCCGAACGGCTCGCCGCCGCGCTCGACGCG
The DNA here is from genome assembly GCF_044377145.1 of Aquimonas sp. Lineage (NCBI taxonomy): Bacteria > Pseudomonadati > Pseudomonadota > Gammaproteobacteria > Lysobacterales > Lysobacteraceae > Aquimonas > Aquimonas sp. Next base: position 107,479 of record NZ_JBILJQ010000007.1, on the reverse strand, counting down.
CACCCCGCGGTGTCGGTGGTGCACTACCCCGGCCTTCGCAGCCACGCCGGCTACGCGCTCGCGCAGCGGCAGATGAGCCGCCCGGGCGGCATGCTCAGCTTCGAGCTTGGCGCCGGTCGCGAGGCCGCCCTCGCGGTCTGCGCCAAGACCCGCTTGTTCCAGTGCGCAACATCGCTGGGCGGCTGCGAGTCGCTGATCGAACATCGCGCCTCCGTGGAAGAGCCGAAGCCGGTCTCACCACCCGGCCTGCTACGTGTTTCGGTTGGCCTTGAGCATGCGGACGACCTGATCGAGGACCTTCGGCAGGCATTGGAACCGTAAACGCCGCTGCGGCTGCGCTGGCCGTCGAGGCGGCCAGGCAGCCAGGCAGCCAGGCAGCCACAGACTCTCAACCGGTGTTCTGCACGCCCGCCGCGATGCCGTTGACGGTGGCGACCAGGGCGTGAAACAGCCCGTCTTCCGGGCGACCCGCCGTTCGCCAGCGCCTGAGCAGATCAATCTGCAGCAGGCTGATCGGGTCCACATACGGGTTGCGCAGGCGGATCGACAGTCGCAGGCGTCGATCGCCTTCGAGCAGCTCGCGGCTGGACTTCAACGCCAGCACCGCCGCGACGGTGCGCTCGAACTCGGTGGCGATGCGCGGGAAGAACTCGCGATGGCTGTCGCCGGCCAACCACGAGTAGCGCTCAAAGATATCGAGCTCGGTCTTGGCCAGCACCATCTCGACGTCGTCCACCAGCGAGGCGAAGAACGGCCAGTCGCTTGCCATCTCGGCGACGGCCTCAAGGCCATGCGCATCGATGGCGGCCTGCAGGCCGCTGCCTACGCCGTACCAAGCGGTCAAGCCGCAGCGGTTCTGCGACCACGCGAACACCCAAGGAATTGCGCGCAAGGATTCCACGCCGGCCTGGCCGCCGGCGGCGCGCTTGGCCGGGCGGGAGCCGAGCTTGAGCCGCTCAATCACATCAATCGGCGTTGCCGCCCGGAAGTACGGCACAAAGCCGGGGTCTTCGTGTACCAAGGCTCGATAGACGCGGCGCGATTCACCAGCGATGCCGGACATGATCTCGCGCCAGACACCTTCGCGCGGCTCCGGCGGGCGTGGCCGTGCGGTTGCACGCAGCACAGCCCCGGCCATTTGCTCAAGGTTGCGCAGCGCCAGGGCGCGGATGCCGTATTTGCGGTGAATAACCTCGCCTTGCTCGGTCAGCCGCAGATAGGCGTCGACGCTGCCGCGCGGCGCCGCGATCACCGCACGCTCGGTCTTGCCGCCACCGCGGCTGGCCGAACCACCACGGCCATGGAAGAACTGGATGCGCACACCGCGTTCGGCGCCCAAGGCGGTCAGTGCGATCTGCGCGCGCTGGATGGCCCAGCGTGAGGCGGCTAGGCCGGCATCCTTGGCGCTGTCGGAATACCCAAGCATCACCACCTGACGTTCAGAACGCGCCTTGACGTGACCCCGGTACAGCGGGTCATCGAGCAGGGCCGCGACCACCGCCGGTGCCGCGGCAAGGTCGTCGACGGTTTCGAACAGCGGCGCGACGTCCAGCGGCACTCGCCCCTGGGCATCGACATGGCCGCTCATACGCGCCAGCACCAGCACCGCCAACGCATCCGCCGCGCTCCGGCTCATGCTGACGATGTAGGGGCCAAACGCATCACTGCCATAGCGCGGACGCAGCCGAGCCAGCGTCGCGAATACGTCGAGCACGCGCTGGGCAGAGGGATCTTCCGTGCTGCGTTCAGCAAGAGGGCCCGCCAGCAGGGTCGCCAGCCGCCGGCCACGCTCATCCGCTGAGCGTTCGGACCAGTCGGGATCGTCCAGCAACACCGCCAGCGCACCATCGTGCACGCGCGAATCCTGCCGCTGGTCGAGGGTTGCCAGATGGAAGCCGAAGGCTTCGACCCGCCGCAGCAGCCGGCGCAACGCGAACAACCCGGCGTGCTCGCCGCGTTGGCTCTTCAGCGAATGCGCGATCAGATTCAGATCGTCCAGCAACTCGGCCGGACTGCGATAGGCCTCGGCCGCCTCGGCTTCGGTCGCCTCCAGCCGCAGCACCATCAGGTTCAACAACTGCCGGTAGGGCATGTCGTCATGCCGCGAGCGCAGTCGTTGCGCGGCATCGCCGAGCCTCGCGCGGTAGTCGTCGATGCGTTTGGCCACGCGCGGATCGACCCCGACGCGACCGCTGGATTGGGTCAACAGGTTGGCCAGATGCACGAGGTCGCCGCGATAATTGCCGATGATCAGGCTGCGCTGCGAGGCCATGCTCGCGGCCACGGTGTCGGCGCCCACATTCGGATTGCCATCCATGTCACCGCCGACCCAAGAGCCGAACCGCAGTACCGGCGGCAGTGCAGGCAAGGTGCGTCCATAGACGGTCTCGACCGCTTCCGCCAGCAGTTCGTGGAAGGCGGGCAGGATCAGATAAAGCACGTGCCCGAGGTAGTAGCTGACATGCTCCAATTCGTCGGCCACGGTCGGCTTTTCGATCACGTTCTCCGCGGTCTGCCAGCCGGAGGTGAGTGCCATCCGCATCCGCGCCAGATCCACCCGCCGCTCACCCGGTGTGCGAGCGCGGTCGAGGTCATCGATCAGGCAGCGGACGACATCGGCCTCCTTGTCGAGCAGGGCGCGCCGCATCGCCTCGGTGGGATGCGCGGTGAACACCGGCTCGATGTGCAGGCGTTTCAACAGGGCGAGCAGTTCGTCGAAGCCAAGCCCGCTGTCCTTGAGTTCGCTGACCACCGCCAGCAGGCTGCCGGGCTGCGGTGCCGCCTCACGCTTCTGATAATCGCGGCGACGACGGATGCGATGGATGCGCTCGGCCAGGTTCACCACGCCGAAGTAGGTGGCGAAGGCTCGCACCAATCCTTCGGCTTGATCCAGCGGCAGGCCATCGACGGCGGTCGCGAGCGACTGCAGTGACTCGCCCTGCTCACGACGCAGGATCGCCAGCCGGCGCAGCGCTTCCACCCGTTCGAAGAAGGCCTCGCCTTCCTGATCCGCGATGACTTCTCCGACCAGCGAGCCCAGCCGCTTGACGTCCTCGCGCAGCGCTTGATCGCTTTGCGGCAGATCGACTTCGCGAAGGGTTTCGGGTTCGAGGGCTTCAGCTTCGGGCAGGGGATTCGAGGACATCAGAAGTTCGCCGTGTGCAATGCAGCATCGCAAACTAGCGCAGTTGGCCCCGGCTGGGAATGCAAGTGCGCCCGGCAGACGTTTCCGCCTATCTCGACGTGGTCAACCTTCGGCAACCGCGGTCGGCTCATGCTCGTCGGCCGCGATCAGTTGTCCGACCGGCTTGGGCAGGCCGAGCAGATAGCCTTGACCATAACGGCATCCCAGCTCCCGCACCTTGTGCAGTTGGTCGAAACTCTCGATGCCTTCGGCGACCACTTCCATGCCCAGCGACTGCCCGAGGGCACAGACCGCGCGCAGCACCGCTACCGCATTGCCGGGCTCGGGCTGGTCAATCGCTTCGACGAAACTGCGGTCGATCTTCAACACCTGCAGCGGAAACTGATGCAGGTAGCTCAATGAGGAATAGCCGGTGCCGAAATCATCCAGCGCCAACGAAACCCCCAACTCGCGCAACTCTGCCAACAGCCTGCGCGCGAGTTCGGGCTGCTCGAACAGGCTACGTTCGGTGACCTCGATCCGCAGACGCTGCGGCGGCAGCTCGTAGCGGCTCAGCATGCGCATCAGCTCGGGCACGAAACTGGCCGACCGCAGATGGCGGGCGCCCACATTGATGCTCACGTAACCGCCCTGGGCCAGCAGCTGCCAAGCCTGAGCGAAAACCAGTTCATACATCTGCCAGTCGATCGCCTCAAGGAGGCCAGACTCCTCCGCTTGGTTCAGGAAATCGACCGGCGCCAGCAAGCCGCGCTGCGGATGTCGCCAGCGCAGCAGGGCTTCGTAGCCAACGATCTGATCGGTGTGCAGACACAGGATCGGCTGGAACACCGGCTCGAACTCGCTGCGCACCAGCGCGCGCCGCAGATTGCCTTCCAGCTCCAGCTGCAGCAGCGCCTCGCGTCGTAGCTCCTCGTCGAACAGCTCGAAGCGCCGCCGCCCATTGGCCTTGGCGCGGTACAGGGCGACATCGGCATCGCGCAGCAGCTCGGCCGGGCTGCGGTAGTGCGGCTGCGCCATCGCGATGCCGATGCTGACCGAGCTGTAGAGCTCCTTGCCGCCGGCTCGAATCGGCAGCTCCATCGCCTCGATGATCCGCGCCGCGGCTTCGGTGGCCTGCACTTCGGCTTCGACGCCCTCGATGAGGATCGCGAACTCGTCGCCACCGAGTCGCGCGATGGTGCCGCGGCGACCGACACTCGCGGCGATGCGCGCGCCGGCCTCCTTCAGCAGTTCGTCGCCGACCAGATGGCCCACCGAATCGTTTACAACCTTGAAGCGGTCGAGATCGAGAAACAGCACGGCGAAGCAATCGGTGGAGGAAACCAAATAGCGGGCCAGCGCTTCCCCAAGCCGCGTCATCAGATAGGCGCGATTGGGCAGACCGGTCAGCGCATCGTGCAGGGCGGCATGCTTCAGCTGCCACTCGATCCGTTCGCGCTCGGTGATCTGCTGGCGCAGGTCGCGATTGGCCTCGAACAAGGCTTCGGTACGCTGCTCCACGCGCCGCTCCAGCTCGGCATAAGCCTGCCGCAGCGAGTCGGTTGCGCGCTTGCGTTCTAGTGCGTTCGCCACGTGATAGGACACGAAAGTCAGCAGCTCCTGGTCGCGGCGCTCGTAGCTGCGTTCGTCGCCATAGCTCTGTACGGCCAGCACGCCCACCGTCGAATGCGCGCAGATCAGGGGCACGCCGAGCCAGATGTGTGCCTGCGTGCCGCTGCTCTCGACCTGGCCTTGACGCACCAGCTCATCGATAGCCGCGCGGTCGGCAAGCATGGGGCGGCCGGTGCGCAGCACGTACTCGGTCATGCCTCGGCCCAGCCTGCGCTTGGGCCGATCACGGTCGAACTGATCCACCGAATAGGGGAAATCGAGCGCGCCGTTGGCGCCGTCATGCAGGGCGATGTAAAAGTTGGACGCGAACAGCAGCTCCGACACCACGCTGTGCACCGCAGCGAAGAAATCCTCAATGCTGCCGCCCGAGGAGCCCAGCTCGGCAATTCGGAACAGCGCGGCCTGCAGCCGATCGGCGCGATGGCGCTCTTCGATCTCGGCGCGCAGAGCCAGGTTGGCGACCCTCAGCTCATCCGTGCGAACGGCAACGCGTCGTTCCAGATCCTCGTGGGCCAGCTTGCGTTCCAGCGCGGTCGCAATATGCTGGGCGACATAGGTCAGCAGCGCGCGGTCGCTGTCGCTGTAGCGATGCTGCAAGTCGTAGCTCTGCACAACCACTACACCGAACAGCTCGCCTGCCCGGATCAAGGGCACGCCCAGCCAATCCACCGACTGCGGCCCAAAACTGTCGTTTTGCTCAAGCAGGCCGACCTGCTTCAGTAGCTCCGGCGATGGCCCCATCAGAGGTTGACCGCTGCGGATGACGTACTCCGTCAGCGAGCCTCGATAGTCCGCCAGCGGGATCGCCCGACCAATCGGCGGCCCCTGAGTGTCCACGCAATCGCGAAAGTAAGGAAACCGAAAGACTTCGTTCTCGCGATCAACCAGGGCGATGTAGAAATTCTCGGCGTACATCAGCCCACCCAGAATGGCATGGACGCCGGCGATCAACTCGCTCAGATCACCTTGGTCGCTGGCCTGGTCGGCGATCGAATACAGCGCCCGCTGGAGGCGCTCTGCCGCGGCCAGGCGCCCCAAGGCGAGCTGCAGTCGCTCGACCTCAAGCGCCGCCACCACGCGATCCCGCAGCGCTTGCTCCAGGGCATTCCGCTCAAGCTCGGTCAGTGCATCACCGATGCGCCAGCGCAGCTCGACCCGCACCGCTGCTCCGTCACCCAGGTCAACCACGCAGGCGGCGGAGCCAGGGGTCGAAGCTGTTGAACCAGGCTCAGGCTCAAGCCCAGGCAGAGGCCCGGCGAGCAACTCAGCAATCGGCCGCGAACCGGTGGCATCGTCCAGCCATAGCCGCGCATCCAGGCCTTGATGACCCAGGCGCAGCGGCTCGACACACTGCAGCAGAAGCTGCTCGGGACGATGGCTTGTCAGCGCACACACGCGGGAAACTTCGCCAAACGCAGGCGCGGTTGCTCCAACATCGCCCTTGTTCCAACTGCCCATGCGCCGTGCCGAAAACACCCGATCAAGATCGCGCCAAGGTAGGCACGGAAGCCGCTCCAGCCAGATCGGCGAAACGGAGGTTGTGTTGCCGGCTCCAGCTGCTGACAGCCATAGCGTTCAGCCGACACGCCGCGATTATGCGCAGTTCAAGCGGGAATGAGAAAGGCTGGTGCGAAACCGCCTCGAATGCACGCGACGGGCACTTTGGTCATCGCGATCCCCATCACATCGGCTGTCAGCATGCAGCGGCGAGATGCGGGTCTGCATGTGTCCGAAGACATCACCCGCCGTCAGATCTCCATCAGCGCCTTTGCGCAATGTTAGCCAGGCGTTAAACTCCGGCGGCGTGAACTTGATCCCCCCTGCGCGGTCACGGGGCAATCCATCAAGGTTGATGCATCGACATCTTCCAGTTGCAGCACCTGCCCGTTCAGGATCACACTGCAACCGAACGTTAAGAGCCATGGAAACGCCAACGTGACTGCTCGCTCTCACCACACATTGTTAGCTGCAGGCCTTCTGGCCGGCTTCAGTGTGGCTCCGAGCGCTCGGGCCGACCAGGCATTGAATCCTGCCGATTCCGCAGCCTCTGAGTTGCTGCTGCGTGACGAGGCCGCAGTCGCGGCCCCTGGGCTGCTGGATAGGCTGCTGGGCGCTGGCGTCGGAACTTCGTTGCGGCGTCGTGTCACCAGCCCGAGTACAGCCGCGCCACGCGTCGGTATGGAGGCACTTTCGCTGACTCCGCTTCAGCCTGGTTTGGCGCTGTTGTGCGATCGCGGCGGTGCCGGCGCACTAGGGCTGCACCAGCAGTGCATGTTGGCCCGGCTTGAGCTTGATGGCAGCCGTCTGCCCGGTTACGGCCGAGGCGCCGGGTTGAACGGCGCCTGGTTCATCGACCGGGCCGGGCTCGATCTGAGCTTCGGGCTCTCTTGGCTGAGCGTCGAACAACCGCAGCGGTTCGATTCTGCGCGTGGCAACCTGATCGGCCTGCCCGGTCTGATGGATCTTTCACCGCTGCAGATCACCGTTCCCGGCGTCACTCTGCAGGCCCGCGTGGCCCAGCTTGGCGGCACGCTCGACATTGGCGAAAACGGTTGGTTGCGGCTTGAAGCACAAAGCCTGCGCGGCGACCAGCCGGCCACCAGCCTGTGGGCGCAGCCTTTGCCTGTCATCGACAGCGACGCCCTGCGGCTATCCGCTGGCGCCGGTGCATTCAGCGGCGCACTGACCGGACGCATCATCGAACTCCAGGGCAGCCCCGGCCTGCTGAACAGTCTTGATCTCGGGGTGTCCTGGCGTACACCCTGGCGCGGCGAGCTGACGGTCGGCGCCACGCAGTACTGGAATCGCGGCAACACCAGTGACTGGCCGCTGCGCGAACTACCACCAGCCGTTGAAGAATCCAGCGCGCGTGTTCCCTACGTCCGCTACCACCAGGATCTCTGAGCGCAGTCGCGTTCCCCCATCGAGACCGCCGCACTTACCAAAGTAAAGGCCGACGCGGATGCGTCGGCCTTTGCCTTTTGGCGCAGCTGATGACGGTCGATCAGGCCGCAGCACGCGCCTTCAACAGATCGCGACGGCGCTCCAGTTCATCGAGCAGGGCTGCCGGCGCTCGCGCACCGAACTCACCCAGGAACCCGCCGACTTCGCCCAGCTCGGCGTTCCAGGCGGCGTGGTCGATCGCCAGCAACTGATCCAGGGTCGACGCCGACAGGTCTAGGCCTTCCAGACGCAGGGCTCCGGTGGCAGGCAACCGACCAACGGGAGTGTCGATGGCCGCAGCGCACCCTTCGCAGCGCCCGACAATCCACTCCAGTACACGCATGTTGTCGCCGAATCCCGGCCACAGGAATCTGCCGTCACTGCCTTTGCGGAACCAGTTGACGTGGAAAACTTTGGGAAGCTGGGCGGCAGCATCGCCGAAGCTCAGCCAATGCTCGAAGTAGTCGCCGAAGTTGTAGCCGCAGAAGGGCTTCATGGCCATCGGATCGCGACGCACCACGCCGACTGCACCGGTGGCAGCCGCGGTGGTTTCGGAGGCCATCGAAGCGCCCATCAGCACTCCGTGGGTCCAATCCTCGGCCTCCATCACCAGCGGAACCAGGCTGGCGCGGCGGCCGCCGAAGATGATCGCCGAGATCGGCACACCCACCGGATTCTCGGACTCGGCCGACCAGCTCGGACACTGTCGAGCGCTGACGGTGAAGCGCGAATTGGGGTGCGCGGCCGGGCCGTTGGCCGGGTCGAAAGTGCGGCCCTGCCAGTCGACCGCGGGCACGCCAGGCAAGCCTTCCCACCAGGGCTGCCCCTCCACGTCCAGGCCTGTGTTGGTAAAGATCGCGCTGCGGTTGAGCATCGCCAGCGCGTTCGGATTGGTCTTGGCGCTGGTTCCCGGCGCCACACCAAAAAATCCGGCCTCGGGGTTGATCGCAAACAGCCGGCCATCGGCGCCAGGCTGCATCCAGGCGATGTCATCACCGACGGTGAAGATTCTCCAACCCTCGCGCTGGTAGCCCTCGGGGGGAATCAGCATCGCCAGGTTGGTCTTGCCACAGGCGGATGGAAATGCGGCCGCGACGTAGTGGGTGTTGCCGGCTGGCGTCTGGATGCCGAGAATCAACATGTGCTCAGCCAGCCAGCCCTCGCTCCGCGCCTGATAGCTGGCGATGCGTAGGGCATGGCACTTCTTGCCCAGAAGCGCGTTGCCACCGTAGCCGGAACCGAACGACTGGATCGAGAGTTCTTCGGGGAAATGCATGATGAACCGGCGCTCGGGATCGAGTTCGCCGGTCGAATGCAGGCCTTTGACGAAGTGCCCCTCGCGCTCGATCCGCTGCAGCGCCGGCGCACCCATGCGCGTCATCAGACCCATGTTGACGACCACGTACGGGCTGTCGGTGATCTCAACTCCGCAGCGCGAGAGCGGCGAGTCGATCGGGCCCATGCAGTACGGCACCACGTACAGAGTGCGCCCGCGCATGCAGCCGGCGAACAGTGCGTCCATCTTGGCGTGGGCCTCGGCGGGCGCCATCCAGTAGTTATTGCTGCCCGCGTCCGCGCGCTCGGTCGTGCAGACGAAGGTCAGATGCTCGACACGGGCCACGTCGGACGGACTCGACCGATGCAGGTAGCAGTCGGGGTGGGTATCGGGGTTCAGCGCCAGCAGATCGCCGCTGTCCAGCATCGCTGCATTCAGCCGCTGGCGTTCGGCTTCGCTGCCGTCGCACCAGTGGATGGCGTCGGGCTGGGTGAGCTGGGCGACCTGCTCAACCCATTGGCTGAGCGCTGACAGAGTCGTCGACATTTGAAACTCCTGGAGCGGCCGCCGGGTCGCCGTCGTGGCGACCTCCGGTCAGTGGCCGGGCTGCGGGGGCCGACCTTAGCGACCGACCGCGCCCAGGACAAGTCCAATAGCAGTCCACTGTCCCGATCAGAAATGTGGGTAACCGGTGACATTGGCGCCGCTGCTGCACTGATGCACGCAGCCCGAGCGTTTATCGACCCGGGCCAAAGTGCCGCGATGGGCGGCTGTCGGGCGCAGACTTGCGCTGGATTGTTCGGCCGCAGGCGAAGCTGCCCAGCCGAATGCGACGCGGGCACGCTCAGCGAGGCAAGCGCCGAAGCAGGGCCGGGCTCACGGGGAAGCCGACCGAGGCAGACGCCAGCTCAGACAGGAATCAGGGTCGAAATCACGTGACCAAGGTACTCGTCGAACTCCTCGTGGCGCAGCCGCGGCTGGCCGAGCTGCAGGGAAAGCTGCAGGAATCCGACATAGGCCGCGTACGTCAGCCGCGCCCGATGCTGGGCCTCGGTGCGTGGCAATCCGACCTGCCGATAGGCCAAGGTCAGCCAGTCAAGTCGCCGCGCCGACACACGCTGCATTACCGGCTGCACGACCACGTGATCCATGGCCTTCAGCAACTCGGAATAGATCGAGTGCGAGGCGGTCTGGGTGCCGACCAGTCGGAACAACTGCTCCAACCGAATACGAGGGTCCTCGATACCTTCGAGCTGGGCGAAGACCTCCTCAAGCTCGCGCTGCTCCCAGCGTTCAAGCGCGGCGCGCAGGAGCGCTTCCCGCGACGGGAAATGCCAGTAGAAACTGCCCTTGGTCACCCCCAGCCGACGCGCCAGCGGTTCCACTGCCACCGCTGCCACGCCCTGTTCGGCGATCAGGTCGAGGGCACCCTGGGCCCAGTCGGCCGCGCTCAGACGCGGCGCCTTGTCAACTTTCTTGGCGGCAACATTCATCGGCGGAGTGTACCGGGCGGCCCGAACCTTGCAAATCCACCGCTTACCCCCCTATGACGTGATTTCCGCATCCGAATCAACGCACTGCAGCATTTCACCCAATCCATACGGGCGCGTATTGATTCCGGCGGCGCGGCCGAACATACTTCGAAGTACGGACGCCCGACTTCCGGGCGACGACCCCACCTCCAATTCGATTACGCCCTCACGATCTTTTGCGTAGCCTCGCCAGTGGCCCACCGACCGCCGGCGAGGTCCGCGCCGCAACACCACGGAGCAAAGCCATGAGCATCCTGCTGCCCTTTCTCGCCATGTTCGCTGCCGGCCTGGCCGCGGCCTACTTCCGCACCAACCTGAAGATCTGGGTCGCAATCAGCGCCGCGGCGCTGGTGCTGGCCCTGTTCGCGCAGGCGAACGTGATCGCGACTGTGATTGCTGCCCTGCTGTTGGCCGGCGTGGCAGCGCCCCTGCTGCACACGCCCACCCGTCGGCACAAGCTGACCGCGCCCCTGCTGAAGATCTACACCCGCATGCTGCCGCAGCTCTCGGACACCGAGAAGACTGCACTGGAAGCCGGCACCGTGGGCTGGGAAGGCGAGCTGTTCTCAGGCCTGCCTCAGTGGAGACATTTGCTGGCCCAACCCAAGCCCGAGCTAAGCGCTGAGGAACAGGCCTTCATCAACGGACCCTGCGAAGAGGTCTGCAAGATGAACAACGACTGGGAAGTCAGCCACGAGCGCGCTGACCTTGCGCCGAACGTGTGGGAGTACCTCAAGAAGAACCGCTTCTTCGGCATGATCATCCCGCGAGAGTACGGCGGCCTCGGCTTCTCGGCGCTGGCGCACTCGCGGGTGCTGCAGAAGCTGAACTCGGCCTCGGCTACGCTCGGCTCGACGGTCGCCGTACCGAACTCGCTGGGCCCGGCTGAGCTGCTGCTGCACTACGGCACCGACGAGCAGAAGAACCACTACCTGCCGCGGCTAGCCGACGGCCGCGAGATCCCCTGCTTCGCGCTGACTGGCCCGTCCGCCGGCTCGGATGCCACCTCCCTGCCCGACTACGGCATCGTCTGCGAGGGTGAGTGGGAGGGCGTCAAGGTGGTCGGCGTCAAACTCACTTTCGACAAGCGCTACATCACCCTCGCACCGGTCGCCTCGGTGGTTGGCTTGGCCTTCCGCCTGCACGATCCCAACGGGCTGCTCAGCGATGTCAGTGACCGCGGCATCACTCTGGCACTGATCCCGCGCAACACTCCGGGGCTGGAAATCGGTCGCCGCCATTTCCCGCTGAACGTGCCGTTCCAGAACGGCCCGGTGCGCGGCAAGGACGTGTTCCTGCCGCTGTCGGCGCTGATCGGTGGCGAGGCGATGATCGGCGAAGGTTGGCGGATGCTGGTCGAGTGTCTGTCGGTGGGCCGCGCGATCTCGCTGCCCTCCGCCGGCACCGCGGGAGTCAAGATGTCGGCCCTGGTCACCGGCGCCTACGCGCGCATCCGCAAGCAGTTCGGCCTGCCGATCGGCCGCTTCGAAGGCGTCGAGGAAGCGCTGGCGCGGATTGCCGGCCACACCTATGCAATCAGCGCGCTGTCGGAGGCGACCGCGGCTGCAGTCGACCGCGGTGAGAAGCCGTCCGTGCCGTCGGCAATCGCCAAGTACCACGCCACCGAGACCTATCGCGACGTCATCAAGGACGCGATGGACGTACACGGCGGCAAGGGCATCATCCTTGGCCCACGCAACTACCTCGGCCGCGCTTGGCAGGGTTCGCCGATTTCGATCACGGTTGAGGGCGCCAACATCCTCACCCGCAGCATGATGATCTTCGGCCAGGGCGCAATCCGCTGCCATCCGTGGGTGTTGAAGGAAATGCAGGCCGCCCAGCATCCGGACCCGGCCACGCGGCTGAAGGAGTTCGATCGCAGCCTGTTCGGCCATATCGGCTTCGCGATCTCCAACGCAGCGCGCAGCCTGATATTGGGCCTGACCGGCGCGCGCATCGGCATGGTGCCGGGCGACCACTACACCCGCCGCTTCTACCGCCGGATGAATCGCTACTCGGCCAATCTGGCCCTGGTCGCCGACACCTCGATGCTCACCCTGGGTGGCAAGCTGAAGTTCAAGGAAAGCCTGTCGGGACGCCTTGGCGACGTGCTCAGCCTGCTCTACATCGGCTCGGCGATCCTGAAGCGCTACGAAGACCGCGACCGTCCGGCCGGCGACCAGCCGCTGCTGGCCTGGGCGATGTTCGACCTGAACCACCGCATGGAGCTCGCGCTGTCGGGCGCTCTGCGCAACTTCCCGATCCGCCCGGTCGGCTGGCTGCTGTGGCTGCTCGTGTTTCCGTGGGGACGCCGCGCGCAGGCGCCGTCGGATCGCCTTGGCCATCGCGCCGCCAGCCTGCTGATGACGCCTTCGGACACCCGTGACCGTCTGTGCGAAGGCGTGTTCACCACGCCATGCGAGAACAACCCGGCAGGTCGGGTGAATGCGGCGCTGCCGCGAGTGATCGCCGCCGAGCCGGTCGAGCGCAAGCTGATCAAGGCCATCAAGGCCGGCGAGATCACCGCTCTGGACGCCGACGAGCAACTTCAGGAGGCACGCTTGAAGGGCGTGCTGAGCACCGAAGAGGTCAACCTGCTGAAGGAAGTCCGCGTGCTGATCGAAGACGTGATCGGCGTCGACGACTTCGACCCCGCGGATCTTGAGTCCGCCGCGCTGGCGCGACGCACCGCCCGCGAGCTGGGCCAGGCGGCCTGATCGCAAGTACATGCGACCGATTCGACTCGCAGCACGCCCGCCTTCGCGCGGGCGTGCTGCGTTTTGCGGCTGATGGCCTTCACCAGCGACGCCTGAAGTAAACAAACTTCAACTGCAGGTCCGCTTATCGGAGGCTTAACGCAGGTCATGGTTTGCTGGCTGCCGGTCATGCGCAAGGAGCGCCTCATGGCACGCACACCCCGACTGATCTCGCTGCTGCGCAGCGTTGTCGAAGACGGCATCCGCGGCCCGCAGCCCGATTTGGCCTGGCTTGCGCGCGAACTGGGTGCGGTGGTGCATCTGGGTTCAGACGGCAGGTTCGATGAACAGCTCAATGGCCTGCGCGGGCGCGCCAAGCGCGGCTTCACCCGGCTGCTGATCGCCGACTCCAAGCGGCCCGCCTTCAGCGCCAGCCTGTTGATCTGGCCGCCCGGCCACATCACCCCCGTCAATTCAATGAGCGGTGACTACGGCATGGAGCTGGTGGTGCATGGCTCGCTGGAAGTGCAGGAATACGCCATCGGCGCAGAAGGCGAGCCGCCGTCACAGCGAAACATTCACTGGCTGGGCGAAAGCGATGCGCTGTGGTTCGAGCGCACCGAAAGACTCGCCCATCGCTGCCGCAACCTGTCCAGCCAGAACTGGGCCATCACCCTGCACCTGCACGGTGGCGCCCTGCCCAGCTACAAATTGTTCGAACGCGCCGAGGGTGAGAAGCGCTGGAGCGTTCGGCCGCGGATCGCTCGGGTGCATGGGCGGGTGACGATCTGAGACGCGCCTCCGGCGCGCCGGGATTCGGGATTGCACGGCACATCCTTCGGGAAGCTCCGGTTTCCGCAAGCCCAGGGATGCACATTCGAGGCGACATCCAAGCGGACGCTGTTCTGGCCCCACGCGTTGATGCACTGCGCCTCGACCTGAAGCCGACTCGCTTCTACAAACCGCCAGCCGCCCTCGCCACCGCGCGGAACAGAGCACGACCTTTGTTGAGGGTTTCTTCCCACTCTTTCTCAGGATCGGAATCGAACACGATGCCGGCGCCGGCCTGCACATGCAGGCGACCGTCCTGGATCACAGCCGTCCGTATGGCGATCGCGGTATCGGCATCGCCATGCCAGCCCAGATAGCCGACCGCACCCGAATAGATATTGCGCTTGACCGGCTCCAGCGCCTGGATGATTTCCAGCGCGCGGATTTTCGGCGCGCCGCTGACGGTTCCGGCCGGAAACGTCGCCCGCAGCACATCGCTGAAATCCAGTCCATCGGCCAGCTCACCTTCGACCTGGCTGACGATGTGCATCACGTGCGAGTAGCGCTCGATCAGGAACTGGTCCGGCACGCTGACGCTGCCAGTCCGCGAGACCCGGCCGACGTCATTGCGGCCGAGGTCGATCAGCATCAGATGCTCGGCGCGCTCCTTGGGGTCGGCCAACAGCTCGGCCTCCAGCGCGATGTCCTCGTCGTGTGTGGCGCCGCGCGGACGGGTGCCGGCGATCGGCCGCACCGTGATCCGCCCATGCTCCAGCCGCACCAGAATCTCCGGCGATGAACCCACGATCTGGGTCGCGCCAAGGTCGAGGAAATACATGTACGGGGACGGGTTCAGCGCGCGCAGGGCGCGGTAGACATCCACCGGCCGCGCGCGGAACGGGATCGACATTCGCTGCGACAGCACCACCTGGAAGATGTCGCCGGCGCGGATGTAGTCCTTGCACTGCTCGGCGGCGGCGATGAAGCCTTCCTTTGTAAAGCCGGAAATGAAGTCCGATTCCGACACCGTCGATGGATCCAGCACCTCCGGATAGCTCGGCGCGCCCATACGCAGACGGTGTGTCAGCGCATCCAGCCGGCGCAGGCCACGGGCGTAGGCCTGCGGCTCGGCGGGGTCGACATGCACCAGCAGGTAGAGCTTGCCGTGCAGATTGTCGAACACCGCCACCTCTTCGCTCTGCATCAGCAGCACGTCGGGAGTGCCGAGCATGTCGGGCTTGTCGGCGGCGGCGAAGCGCGGCTCGATGTAGGCGATGGTTTCGAAACCGAAGTAACCGACCAGTCCGCCGGTGAATGCCGGCAGGCCGGGCAGCTGCGGCACCTTGAAGCTCGCGCGCAGGGCTTCGATCTCGGCCAGCGGGTCGGCCAGCTCGCGCGTTTCGACCAGGGCCCCGCAGTCTTCGATCGACAGGGTGTGGCCGCGCAGGCTGTACACCCGCTTGGCCGGCAGACCGATGATCGAGTAGCGCGCCCAGGTCTCGCCGCCCTGCACCGACTCGAACAGATAGGCGTAGGGCCCGTCGGCCAGCTTCAGATACACCGACAGCGGCGTGTCGAGGTCGGACAGCAGCTCGCGCACCAGTGGGATACGGTTGTAGCCCTCGGCGGCGAGGGCGTCGAATTCAGCGGCAGAGATCACTGGGCAAGCCGACTACGGTGGGGTGGCGGAGTATGCCAGCCGCTCGCGCGACGGGCGGTGGGTGGCAGGGGTTGGGGCTGGATTCGACTTGGCTGGCGCCGGGATTCGGGATTCGGGATTCGGGATTCGGGATTCGGGATTCAGAGCCGGCCAGGGTCGGGCGGCTCGCTATGTGCGGTCCATGGCATCCAAGGGCCTCGCTCGGAAGCCCGCGCGCCCAGGCGGCGCCCAGGCGACACCTAGCCCGCAACCTAGATCCCGCGGCTCAACGCGAGGGGTTCATGCCGCCAATGTAGCGATCGACAAGTCCCAATCCGGACTCTCCAACCTCGCACCTACCCCACCAACCCCTCAGACTTGATCCGCCGGATCTCATCGCGAATCTTGCCGGCCTCTTCGAACTCCAGATCCTTGGCGTGCTTGTACATCAGGTTCTCGAGCTTTTTCAGGACGGCGCCGAGCTGATCCGGGTTCATCTGCCGGTAGTCGTCGCGCTGCTCGGCCACCCGGCGCTCACTGGCGGCCACACGGCCGCGGCCTTTCTTGGCCTCCGGCTCGCTGCGTGCGCCTTCCATCACATCGTTGATGCGGGAAACAATCGTCTGCGGGGTGATGCCGTGCGCTTCGTTGTAGGTGACCTGGCGCTCGCGGCGGCGGGTGGTTTCGCCGATCGCCTGCTCCATCGAGCCGGTGATGCGGTCGGCGTAGAGAATCGCCTTGCCGCGCACATTGCGGGCGGCGCGGCCGATAGTCTGGATCAGCGATGAGGTCGAGCGCAGAAAGCCTTCCTTGTCGGCATCGAGGATCGCCACCAGCGAGACCTCGGGCATGTCCAGGCCCTCGCGCAGCAGGTTGATGCCGACCAGTACGTCGAATACGCCCAGGCGCAGGTCGCGGATGATCTCCATGCGCTCGACGGTGTCGACGTCCGAATGCAGGTAGCGCACCTTCACCCCGTGCTCGCCAAGGTACTCGGTGAGGTTCTCGGCCATGCGTTTGGTCAGGGTGGTGACCAGTACGCGGTCGCCCCAGCCGGTGCGCTCGGTGATCTCCGACAGCAGGTCATCGACCTGGGTGCGGACCGGGCGGATCTCGACCTCGGGATCGACCAGGCCGGTCGGACGCACCACCAGCTCGGCGATCTGGCCGGCGGATTTCTCCAGCTCGTACTTGGCCGGCGTGGCCGACACGAAGATGCTGCGCGGCGCGCGGCGCTCCCATTCCTCAAATTTCAGCGGCCGATTGTCGAGCGCACTCGGCAGGCGGAAGCCGTACTCAACGAGGGTCTCCTTGCGCGAACGGTCGCCCTTGTACATGCCGCCAATCTGCGGAACCGTCACATGCGATTCGTCAACCACCAGCAGCGCGTCCGGCGGCAGGTAGTCGAACAGGCAGGGCGGCGCCTCGCCCGGCATGCGTCCGGTCAGATGCCGCGAGTAGTTCTCGATGCCCTGGCAGAAACCAATCTCGGCCATCATCTCGACGTCGAACTGGGTGCGCTGCTGCAGGCGCTGCGCCTCAAGCAGGCGGTTGTTGGCGTAGAACCACTCCAGCCGGTCCTTGGCCTCGATCTTGATGGCGTCGATCGCCTCCAGCACGGTGCGGCGGGTGGTGACGTAGTGGGTCTTCGGGTAGATCGTGTAGCGCGGCACGCGCTGCTGGATCTCGCCGGTCAGCGGGTCGAACACCGAGATCTGCTCGATCTCACCATCGAACAGCTCGATCCGCACCGCCTCGCTGTCGCTTTCGGCAGGGTGCACATCAATGACTTCACCGCGCACGCGGTAGGTGCCGCGCCGCAGGTCGAACTCGTTGCGGCTGTACTGCAGCTCGGTCAGGCGACGGATCAGCTCGCGCTGGTCGATGCGCTCACCGCGCACCATGTGCAGCACCATCTGGAAGTATTCGTTGGGGTCGCCCAGGCCGTAGATCGCCGACACCGAGGCGACGATCAGCGCGTCGCGCCGCTCCAGCAGGGCCTTGGTGGCCGACAGCCGCATCTGTTCGATGTGCTCGTTGATCGCGCTGTCCTTCTCGATGAAGGTGTCGCTGGATACGACATAGGCCTCGGGCTGGTAGTAGTCGTAGTAGCTGACGAAGTACTCGACTGCGTTGTGCGGGAAGAACTGCTTGAACTCACCGTAGAGTTGGGCCGCCAGCGTCTTGTTCGGTGCCAGCACCAGGGTTGGCTTCTGGATCTGCGCGACCACGTTGGCGATGGTGTAGGTCTTGCCCGAGCCGGTCACGCCGAGCAGGGTCTGATGCGCGAGCCCGGCCTCGAAGCCCTCGACCAGTTGGGCAATCGCCTGTGGCTGATCGCCAGCGGGTTGATAGGGCGAGATCAGCTCGAACGGGATATTGGCGGCAGCGGGACGTTCCATCCGGCAAGTATAGGGATGGGGCTGCGCCGGGCGGGTGAGGGCTTACTGAGTGGCCCGAAGATTGGCGAGTGCCGTCGACGGCCGCTGCCAAGCACGGCGGCATCACGCAGCCCTTATCTGCGGCCGGACTGAGAAATCTCTTACCCCAATCCACGCGGTGCTCCGATTTCCGCCGCCTGCGTCGAACAGGACACTGACCGGGTCGAGTGCGGCCGTCGCCGCCGACCTACGGAGTCTCCCGATATGCGTATTTTTTTGAACTATCCCTCGTGCAGGGGATTCACCCTGATCGAGCTGATGATGGTAGTGGCTGTGACGGCCGTACTCCTCGGGCTGGCAGTTCCCAGCTTCAACGCCCTGATGGAACGTCAGCGGCTGGTGGCCACCCAGAATCACTTGATGGCCGGCTTCCATTACGCGCGCAGCCTGGCGGTAAGCACGCACGCCCAGGCAGTGATTTGTCCGAGCAGCGACGGGCTGAACTGTCAGACCGGTGGCGTCTGGGACAGCGGCTGGATGATCTACGTCGACCGCAACCGCAATGGTCGGCGCGATGCCGACGAAGCACCGCAGCGAGTCGAACGCCAGCCCAGCGGCCTGCGCGTACGCAGCAGCGCTTCGCGCCCGCAGGCGGTGTTCCGCCCCAACGGCGGCAGCGGCGCCAGCAACCTGACCCTGCGCCTGTGCAGCGAAAGCGGACAGGCGCTGGGAACCCTGGTGCTGAACAATAGCGGGCGCCTGCGCAAGACCGTCGCAGCAGACGCTAGCGGCCGCTGCACCTGATTTCGCACGCGGGCTTGACCGCGGCGAAAGACTGATTACAATGCGCGGCTCTGTTCCCGAGTAGCTCAGCCGGTTAGAGCATCTGACTGTTAATCAGAGGGTCGCCCGTTCGAGTCGGGCCTCGGGAGCCATCTACCGGAAGGGCTGCAGCGCAAGCTGCGGCCCTTTTTGTTTGTTGGCTTGAAGCTGCAGCGCAAGCTGCGGCCACCCGATACTCCTGTTTGCCCGCGCGACGCCTGCGGGCGTTTGTCGCACCTCCAGCGTGGACCCGCCGAATCATGATCGCCTTCCGCAATCTCGCCCTGCGCCGCGGTGAACGTCTGCTGGTGTCTGGCCTGGACATGGCCCTGCACGCCGGCTGGCGAGTCGGTGTGATCGGCCGCAACGGCTGCGGCAAATCGACCTTGTTCGCCGCGATCGGGGGCGAACTTGAACCGGACGCCGGCGACATCCAGCGCCCGGGCGGTCTGCGCATGGCGGCAGTCGCGCAGGAGACACCGTCCCTGCCCGACCCGGCAATCGAATTCGTGCTCGGCGGCGATCGCGAAGTGCACGCCGCGCTGACCGCCGCAGCGCAGGCCGAAGCGGCCGGTGATCACGAAGCCGCCGCCACCGCCCACCAGCGCATCGAAGACCTGGCCGGCTATGACGCCCGCGCCCGCGCCGGCCGCCTGCTGCATGGCCTGGGCTTTCCGGCTGATACGCATGAGCGCCCGGTCGCCAGCTTCTCGGGCGGCTGGCGGGTGCGGCTGAATCTGGCGCGGACCCTGATGACGCCGGCCGAACTACTGCTGCTGGACGAACCGACCAACCACCTCGATCTCGATGCCGTGCTGTGGCTGGAGGAATGGCTGAAGCGCTTCGAGGGCACTGTGCTGGTGATCTCGCATGACCGTGAGTTCCTCGACGGCATCGCCACCCACACCCTGCACCTGCACGGCGGCGCCGGCCGCCTGTACAGCGGCGACTACTCCAGCTTCGAGCGCCAGCGCGCCGAGCATCTGCGCCAGCAACAGATTGCGCATGTGCGTGAACAAGCCGAGCGCGCGCGCCTGCAGGCATTCGTCGACCGATTCAAAGCCAAGGCCAGCAAGGCCAAGCAGGCGCAGTCGCGCATGAAGCGACTGGAAAAGCTGGCCGGCACCGAGGCGGTGCGCGCCGAACGCGGCTTCGAGTTCGACTTCCCGCAGCCGACCAAGCTGCCCACGCCGCTGCTGCGGCTGGATCAGGTCGAAGCCGGCTACGGCACCACCACCATCCTCAGCGGCGTGAAGTTCAGCATGGAGCCGGGCGACCGGATCGGCATGCTCGGCCGCAACGGCGCCGGCAAATCGACCCTGGTGAAAACGCTGGCGGCCGAGATCGCGCCGCTGCGCGGTGAGCGCATCGCCCACCTCGATCTCAATATCGGCTATTTCAGCCAGCACACGGTCGAACAACTGCACGCCGGGCACAGCCCGATGCAGCATCTGGCCGAGATCGCGCCGAGAGTGGGTGAGTCGGTGCTGCGGACCTATCTCGGTGGTTGGAACTTTGCCGGAGAGCGGGTGTTCGAGCCGGTGGACGGTTTCTCGGGCGGCGAACGCGCGCGGCTCGCCCTGGCCCTGATCGCCTACACCAAGCCGAACCTGCTGCTGCTCGACGAACCGACCAATCACCTCGACCTCGACATGCGCGAGGCACTGGCCGATGCGCTGGCCGAATACCCCGGTGCACTGGTGCTGGTCTCGCACGACCGTCATCTGCTCGGCCTGGTCTGCGACAGCTATTGGCGCGTTGCCGACGGCGTGGTCGCGCCCTTCGACGGCGACCTTGATGACTACGCGGCCTGGCTGCGCAAGGGCGTCTCCAACATCAGCGTCAGCAGCATCGGAGTCGCCGCACCGAACGGCGAATCCCGCGCCGATCGGCGCCGCAGCGCGGCCGAACAGCGCGAACGCGAGCGTCCGCTGCGCAACCGGTTGAAGACGGTCGAGACCAAACTGGAAAGGGTCAGCAAGGAATTGGTCGCGCTCGACCTGCGCTTGGCCGATCCCAGCCTGTACGCCAGCGACAAGGCCGAAGTCGCCAGACTCGTGCAGACCCAGGGCAGCCTGCGCGCCGAGCGTGAGTCGCTGGAAGAAGAATGGCTGGGCCTGCATGAGCAGCTTGAGGCCTGACGCGAGCGCGCTTGCAGGCGCAATCTGACCAATGGACGCCGCGCACTGCAGCGATTTCGCCGACGGAGGCCGCCGCGCAGTCACCAGCGTGGTCACTGCATGAGTTCCGACCTCTCAACCCGCTTGAAACCCGCATCGCCGCACCCCCACCTGCCCCATCGCACTGACCATCCCATCGGAGCCACCCATGCCCATCTACGGATTCGAATGCAGCGCCTGCGGCCACAGCTTCGAGCGGCTGCAGAAACTTGCCGACGCCGATCCCACCGTCTGCCCCGCCTGTGGAGCCGAACAGGTGCGCCGCCAGATCAGCGCCCCGAGCTTCCGTCTGGCCGGCGGTGGCTGGTACGAAACCGATTTCAAAAAGGACGGCGACAAGAAGCGCAACCTGGCTGAAGGCGGTGGCGCCAATGCCGGCGGAGGCGAAGGCGCAGCACCCGCCAAGCCGGCTGAAACCAGCAGCCCTGCGGCAGCACCCGCCAGCACGCCGACACCCGGCTCCAGCAGCACCAGCAGCTGAAGCACGACCACTCGACGACGGCACCGCCGGCCGGCGTAAACTCGCAGCGCCGACGCAGCCGCGCGGCAATCAACCCGAGCTGGAGAGCGCGATGTCGAAGGGACTGGACAAGAAGAAAGAGACCAAGAAGCAGCCGCTGAAAACGCCGAAAGAAAAGAAAGCCGAGAAGGCTGCCAAGAAGGCGAAGTAAGGCTGCTCCAGCCACTCGCGCCGGTGACGGACGCGAGGCTGGGCGACGCAAGCGGCGGGCAGGCTGCAGGCCTGAGCCCGCCGCTGCTTTAGGGGTACGGGCACCAGCTCCTGGCGCATCGCCCGGAAGCCGACGCCGTCCCGGGCCGATGACCCACGGCGCGATCTTTGTTAGGGTCGAGCGCATGAATACGACCTCGACGCGACACCCGCTGCTCACCCTGCCCCTCGCCCTGCTGCTGGGCGCCTGCGGCAGCGAGACTGCTCCCACGCCAGCGGCGCCCACACCCACCCCCGCACCGGCGGCACCGGTCACCGAGGCGCCATCGACGCCAAGCGTCGACAGCAGCGCCGAGACCGCGCCGCAGTCCGCGTTTCTGGATGCGCTGCGTCAGCACTGTGGTCAGGCCTTTGCTGGCCAGATCGTCGCCAACACTCCGGCCGAACCCAATGATCCTTTCGAAGGCAAGGCGCTGGTGATGCATGTGCGCGAATGCAGCGACGACGCGATCAAGGTGCCCTTCCACGTCGGCGACGATCACTCGCGCACCTGGATCATCACCCGCACCGACAGCGGTCTCCGGCTGAAACACGATCATCGCCATGCAGACGGCAGCGAAGACGCCATGACCCAGTACGGCGGCGATACCGCCGATGCCGGCACTGCGCTACGCCAGGAGTTTCCGGTCGACCCCTCCAGCATCGCGCTGTTCGAGGCACAGGGCCGTGCCGTGTCGACCACCAATACCTGGGCGATCGAGATCGAACCCGGCAAACGCTATCTGTACGAACTGTCGCGCCCGGGCGGGCGCCTGTTCCAGGTCGAGTTCGATCTGAGCGCGCCAGTCGCCAACCCGCCGGCCCCCTGGGGCCATCCGGCGCTGCCGGGTGACGCAGGCGCGCCCTCCAGCTGAAAGCACAGTGCACGCGAAGCTGTTTGGCGGATGAGGCCCGGATGCAGCCCCGACCTATCACGCATGAGCTGCCCGTCAGTGGCCTGGCGGCTCATCTGAGTCGCACGAACGAGGTTCGGATCTCCGGTCACGGTGACAGCCTGCTCCCAGCTGGGGAGCAGGCATACCGCAACAGTCGTCCTGCTCCACCGCGACACGGGACGAGGCCGCGGGGTTTTCACGCAGGCCGCTGGGCGAGCATCAACACGCCCGCGACCGGCTGGTCCTGCTCCAGCCGAATCTCCACCCGTTGCTCGATGATCTCGCTGAAACCGCAGACCTCAAGCTGCTGCCGCACCTGCTCGGGAGAGTGGCGATAGCGGCCGGTCTCAGGCGGCAGTTCGGTCGAGCGCCCTGCGCTGAGCTCGATCGAGAACGCGAATGCGCCGCCCGCAGGCAGCCGCTCGAACGCCGCGACGAATATCGGGGCCAGATCGGCGATGTACACAAACACATCGGCGGCGACGATCAGTTCCCACTGCCGGTCTGAATCGCTGAGGAACTGCAGAACCTCGGCCTCGTCCAGCCGTGTGTAAAGTCCCTTGGCGCGCGCCGCTTCCAGCATCCGCGGCGACAGGTCGATGCCGTCGATGCAGCGGCCGTTCGCGGCCAATTCGACTGCCATCAAGCCGGTGCCGCAGCCGAGGTCGAGCACCGTTGTAAAACCCTCGCCGACCCGTTCGCGAATGAATTCGGCCAGCCGCCGCGGAGTGGCATAGGCCAGCTGGTCCACCAGGGTCCGCTCGAAGCGGTCGGCGAAGCCGTCAAACAGGCGTCGGATGAAGTCGCTCTCCACCTCAACGGGCAGTTGCCCGGTGGTCGCCGCGTGGAAATGGGCGATCACGGCGTCCTGCGGGTCACGGCTGCGGGCCTCTGCGAAGGCCTGCCGCGCGGCATCGAGCTCACCCGACTTGATGCGGGCGCGGCCGAGCCATGACCAGATCTGGGCGTCGTCGCGATCCTGCTCCAGCAGCGCCTCGATGCGATTCGCGGCCTGTGCAGCATCACCGGCCTGCAGCAGGCTGATGGCGTACTCCAGCGCCAGTTCGCGGTCGGCGGGCACCAGCTGCAGCGCACGCGCTCGGCTCGCAAGCGCTGACGCGACCTCACCCAGCGCGGCCTGAGCGTTGCCCAGACCACGCCAGGCTTCGAGCCAATCCGGCTGCACCTCCACCAAGCGCTGGAACGCCGGCAAGGCCTCACGCGAACGGCCAAGGCGCTGCAGGCATTGCGCGCGATGCAGGCCCAGCACACTGTTGCCTGGTTCGATTCGAAGGCCCGTCTCGAAGGCCGCGAGCGCGCCGGCCGAATTTTCGGCGGCCAGCGCGGCCAAGCCCGACGCATTCCACGCGGAAACCCGCCCCGGCGCCAACTCGCAGGCGTGTCGGGCAAGTTCAAGTGCTTCATCGACGCGGCCGCTGCGGCGCAGGGCCAGTGAGAGGTTTACCGCCAGATCCGGATCGTTCGGCGCCTGCTGCTGCAGCGGCTGCAGGATCGCGACGGCCTCCGCAAAGCGCGACTGCTGCAGGAGCAAGACCGCCAACAGCGGCTGCGCCGCGGCCTCGGCGCTGGCAATGCAGGCCCGGTAAGCCGCTTCGGCTTCGGCCGCCCGGCCGCCGCGGTGCAGCGCAAGCGCAGCGTCTAGTTGAGGACTGGGCATCCGGTGCTATCCACAGGGTCGATGCAGGGCGCGGAATCCTAGCAGCCTGCCGGGCTTTGCTTGTCCGAGCCGCCTAGCCGCCTTCGCGGTCCACAATCCAGCGATCCATGGCCGAGCGCCCACTGGAGCCTGCGAATCGTCGCAAAAGCTGTGCTAGCGCAATCGAGGATCGCCTCGACCCCCGAAGCCCGAACGGTTGCTCGCAGTTGCGCGACGATCAGCGCGGTGAGCAGCAGCTTCTTCAGCAGTTGAATCACTGCAGGGCTCCGGGCGTCGGCGCAGCTGAGCGGACCGAAGCGCATCGTCGTGAGGGGCAGCGCCATGCCCTGCAGGTTTGAACGGCCGCCGTTTGCGGCATGCCCTGCAGGTGCAAACGACCGCCGTTTGCGGCCCGACCGGGCGCGCCCTACCCTATGCGACCTCTCGGGCCACGCGCAGCCTTGCGCGTCGCCCGAATGCCCGAATCCTTCCCCTGTATTGGTGGCGTAACGCGCCACCCGGAGTCTGCATGCGCACTCATTTCTGTGGTCTCGTCGACGAGAGCCTGCTCGGCCAGACCGTCACCCTGTGTGGCTGGACCGATGTCGCCCGCAATCTTGGCGGCGTCTGCTTCATCGATCTGCGTGATCACGAAGGCGTGGTGCAGGTGGTGGTCGAGCCCGACCAGGCCGCACTGTTCGAGATCGCGGCCAGCCTCGGCTATGAGGATGTCCTCCAGGTGGTCGGCACCGTGCGCGCGCGTCACAGCGTCAACGAGCGGATCCGCAGCGGCCGCGTCGAGATCGTCGCCAGCTCGATC
The DNA here is from genome assembly GCF_044377145.1 of Aquimonas sp. Taxonomy (NCBI): domain Bacteria; kingdom Pseudomonadati; phylum Pseudomonadota; class Gammaproteobacteria; order Lysobacterales; family Lysobacteraceae; genus Aquimonas; species Aquimonas sp. The sequence goes on along the minus strand of NZ_JBILJQ010000007.1, from coordinate 82,401 downwards.
GAGCGGCTCAACAAGGCCGGCAAGCTGCCGTTCTACGGGCATGAGAATCCGGGTGAGGATTCGCGCCTGAAGTACCGCCACCTCGACCTGCGCCGCCCGGAGATGCAACGGATGATGCGCACCCGCATCAAGCTGGTGCAGTCGCTGCGGCGGCATCTGGATGCCGCCGGCTTCCAGGACATCGAAACGCCGATCCTGACCAAGGCCACGCCGGAAGGCGCGCGCGACTATCTGGTGCCCTCGCGCGTGCACCCGGGTCAGTTCTTCGCCCTGCCGCAGTCGCCACAGCTGTTCAAGCAGCTGCTGATGGTGGCCGGCTTCGACCGCTACTACCAGATCGCGCGCTGCTTCCGCGATGAAGACCTGCGCGCCGACCGCCAACCCGAGTTCACCCAGCTCGACATGGAGTTCGCCTTCGTGCGCGAGCGCGATGTGCAGGACTTCGTCGAGGACATGATCCGCCGCGTGCTGCGCGAGGTTGACGGAATCGAGCTGGCCGAATCGTTCCCGCGCATCACCTACGCCGAGGCCATGCGCCGCTACGGCTCGGACAAGCCCGACCTGCGCATCGATCTGGAGCTGATCGACATCGCTGAGGCCGTGCGCGGCTGCGAGTTCAAGGTATTCGCCGAGTGGGCCGAGCACGCTGACGGCCGCGTGGTCGCCCTGCGCGCTCCACAGGCGCAGCTGTCGCGCAAGCAGATCGACGACTACGCCGCCTTCGTCGCCCGCTACGGCGCCAAGGGCCTGGCCTGGATGCGCGTCGACGATCTCGCGAAGGGCCGCGAGGGCATCAACTCGCCGATCGCGAAGTTCCTGTCCGACGAAGCCATCGCTGCGATCCTGCAGCTCACGAATGCCCAGACCGGCGACCTGCTGTTCTTCGGCGCCGGCACCTACAAGACGGTCAGCGACTTCATGGGCGCGCTGCGCCTCAAGCTCGGCCGCGATCTGGGCCGGGTCGAGAACGCATGGAGACCGCTGTGGGTCACCGACTTCCCGATGTTCGAATGGGACGAAGACGGCGGCCGTTACGTCGCCCTGCACCACCCTTTCACCGCGCCGGCGGTGGACGACATCGCCGACCTGCGCGCCAACGCCAGGATCGCGGTCAGCCGCGGCTACGACATGGTGCTGAACGGCAACGAGATCGGCGGCGGCTCGATCCGTATCCATCGCACCGACATGCAGGCGGCAGTGTTCGAGCTGCTGGGCATCGAGGCCGAAGAAGCCCAGATCAAGTTCGGCTTTCTGCTGGAGGCGCTGAACCACGGCGCGCCGCCGCATGGCGGTATCGCGTTCGGCATCGACCGCATCGCCGCGTTGATCGCCGGCACCGAGTCGATCCGCGACGTGATCGCGTTCCCCAAGACCGCCAGCGCGCAGTGCCTGCTGACCGCCGCGCCGTCGGCGATCCCGGCGGCGCAGTTGAAGGAACTGCACGTCAAGGTCGACCTGCCGCAGCGCTGACATGAGCCGCGTATTGCTACTGCACGGCCTGTGGCTGCGTGGCTTCACGCTTGCCCCGCTGCGCGCCCGTCTGCGTGCAGCGAGCCTGCAGGCGCACAGCCTTGACTACGCCAGCGTGCTGTCGTCGCCGCGCGAGCAGATCGTCCGGCTGGAACGCGCGATTCGCGCCCTGCCCGGTGACGGCCCGGTGCATCTGCTCGGCCACAGCCTCGGCGGGCTGCTCTCGATCGAGTGCGCGCGCGCGTATCCGGAACTGCCGATCGGCCGCATTCTCTGTCTCGGCTCGCCGCTGACCGGCAGCAGCACCGCAGCTGGCGTGGCTGCGCGCGGGCCGCTTGGCCGGGTGCTGGGCAAGTCGGTGCATCTGCTGCGACAGGGTGCACTGCCGCTGCCCGAAGGCTTCCAGATCGGCATGATCGCCGGCACCCTGCAGCTGGGTTTCGGCCGCTGGTTCACGCGCTTCGAGGGGCCGCATGACGGCACCGTCAGCGTCGCTGAAACCCGTGCCGAGGGGCTGGCTGATCATCTGCAGCTGCGGGTCAGCCACACCGGCCTGATCTACTCGCGCGAGGTGGCGCGGCAGGCGGCACAGTTTCTCCTGCACGGGCGGTTCGATCGCAGGTCGGATGGCCCTTCGTAGCAGCGCTTGCCGCTGCCGCGAAGCGCGCTCAATCACCGCGAACCGGGGTTACTCGGAACCAGCGCCGCCCGGATCAACGATTGACCAGTGCCATGCCTTCGGGCGGATAGCGCCCGCCGCTGATCGCTATGGCATCCAGTTCCGCACGCATGCGCGCCGCCAATTCGGCCGGCAGGGCGAGGTGCGCCGCGGCAAGGTTCTCCTCCAGCCGCGCGATCGAGCGTGTGCCCGGAATTGGCACGATGTCCCGGCCTTGGTGCAGCAGCCAGGCCAAGGCCAGCTGGGCCGGCGTGCAGTCGATCTCGACCGCCCAGCCGCGCAACCTTTCCACCAGCGCCTGATTGGCCGCCGCGTGCTTGGCCTGGAAGCGCGGATGCGCGCGGCGTCGGTCATCCGCATCAAGTTGCTCGGCGCTGGCGATCGCGCCGGTGAGAAATCCGCGCCCGAGCGGGCTGTAAGGCACAAAGCCGATGCCGAGCTCGCGGCAGGCCGGCAGCACTTCGGCCTCGACATCGCGCGACCACAGCGAGTACTCGGTCTGCAGGACGGCGATCGGCGCCACTTTCGAAGCTCGACGCAGGGTTTCCGCGCTGGCCTCTGACAGCCCCAGATGCCGCACCTTGCCGGCCTCGACCAGGCGCTGCATCGCGCCGACGGTCTCCTCGATTGGCACGCCGGGATCAACGCGGTGCTGGTAGTACAGATCAATGCAGTCCACGCCCAGCCGCGCCAGGCTGGCCTCGCAGGCCACGTAGACGTATTCGGGGCGGCCGCAGATGCCGACCACGCGGCCATCGGGCGCGCGCACGTTGCCGAACTTGGTCGCCAGCACGACCTCGTCGCGGCGCGTCTTCAACACCTCGGCAAGCAAGCGCTCGTTCGCACCGCAGCCATACATGTCGGCGCTGTCGATGAAGTTGACGCCGAGGTCGAGCACGCGATGCAGCACGGCGAGATTGCTGGCGCGATCGGACGGCCCGTAGAAGTCGGACATGCCCATCGCGCCGAAGCCAAGCGCGGTGACTTCGAGGCTTTCGGCGAGGCGGCGGCGGGGAAGCGGGGTGGTCGACATTGCGGACTCCGGGGATGCGCGGAATGCAACGATGCGCGGCGCGTCGGGAAACGACCAGTGCGGAAGGCTGGGCAGCGACTGCGCGTCGATATACTGGCCGCCGTTCACGCAGTAGAGATCGCCAGTGCTGGCCTTCCGCCAATTCGCAGCATCATCGAGCTTCGCCCTATCTCGTTTCCGCGAAGCCGTTGTCCCAGACGCTCTGGATGCTTGCCGCCCGCCTTCGCGGGCACGATGGGTCAAACGTGCCTGGATCGCTGGTTTGTTTCTGAGCCTCTCAGGCCTGCAGGCTCAAGCACTGGATGCGCGAGGGCTCAATCTTGCGAGGGTTCCGGCCCCGCCAATCGTCGCCCCGGCCCACATCGGGGAAATCGAATTGCACTGGGAATGCGCACAGTTGATCACCACGCCTCGCGTGCCTCCCGGATGGGAAGTCGAGCTGCGCTACGCAGAGGACGAAGGTTCGCTCAGGGTGCACCACATCGCGGATGTGGTCGAACTCGCGGATTTCGTGCCGATTCCGTTGCATGCCCTGCCCTCGATGCAGATCCAAGCCACCGCTGATTGCTTCGACTACAGCTTGAGCATCTCGGAGGGCGTTGAAGGCTCAGCCGTCTTTGGAGGCGGAGCATGGACGCGACGGGCTGCCTCGTCCAAATGGGAGCGCGCGGAGATGATCGAGTGACCCGCATCCTCGGCATCGACCCCGGCTCGGTCCGCACCGGCGTGGGCATCGTCGACGCCGATGCGATCGGCCGCTGCGTGCATGTGCACCACGAGGCCCTGCATATCGGCCTGGAGACCGAGTTTCCGAAGCGCCTGCGCGGCATTCTTGATGGCCTGTGGGGGCTGATTGATCGCTTCGCGCCGGATGAGGTCGCGATCGAGCGGGTGTTTCTGTCGCGCAATCCGGATTCAGCGCTGAAGCTTGGCCAAGCGCGCGGTGCGGCGATCTGCGCGGTGGTGGCGCGCGACATCGGCGTGCACGAGTACTCGCCGATGCAGATCAAGGCCGCCGTGGTCGGCCGCGGCGCCGCCGACAAGACCCAGGTCCAGCATATGGTCGGCATTCTGCTCAGCCTGGACGGCAAGCTGCAGGCCGATTCGGCCGATGCGCTGGCCGTGGCCATCACCCACGCACACACGCGCACCCTCGCCGAACGTACCGGCGTGGCGGCGTCCCAGCTCATTCGACGTCGAGGCAGCAGACGATGATCGGCCGACTTCGCGGCACCCTGATCCACAAAGCCCCGCCACAGATCGTGATCGACGTGCACGGCGTCGGCTACGAACTGGAGGCGCCGATGAGCACCTTCTACGATCTGCCGGAGCTGGGCCGCGAGGTCAGTCTGTTCACCCATTACGCGCAGAAGGAAGATTCGGTCTCGCTGTACGGGTTCCTGAAAGACGCCGAGCGCCGCCTGTTCCGCGACCTGCAGAAGGTCACCGGCATCGGCGCGAAAATCGCGCTGGCGGTGCTGTCGGGCGTGTCAGTCGACGAGTTCGCCCGCCTGCTGCAGGCGGGCGATGTCACCGCGTTGACCCGCATCCCCGGCATCGGCAAGAAGACCGCCGAACGCATGCTGGTGGAACTGCGCGACAAGGCTGCGGGCTTTGGCGGCAGCGGCGTCAACTTCGTTCCAACGAGCGGCGCCCCGGTGCCGGCGGACCCCTTGAGCGAAGCGATCGTCGCCCTGCAGCAGCTAGGCTACAAAGGCGTGGAAGCCCAGCGCATGGCCGAGAAGGCGCGCGAGGAAGGCGATACGGCGGAGGCGATCATTCGCAAGGCGCTGAAGTCGGCGTTGAGGACTTGAGGGCTGCGATCCGGGAGTGGGGATTCGGGATTCGTTTCCGGCGCAACTGCCGCTGTGGCGGGAGGAGCGCGGAGGCTTCGCACTGCTTTGGCGGGGTGAGCGGTTTCTTGAGCTTGTGCGGCAGCCGGAGCTGCAATGTGAGCCCCTCTCCCACGGGGAGAGGGGCTAAAGCAAAAAGCCTCGCGCTGTCGGCCGCCGCCGCGAGTCCGTCACGCACCGCTCCGTAGTTCCCCCCAACCCCGTAAACTGCCGCGCTGCGTACACGTCCTCAGCCTGCACCCCGCCGGCCGCGAATCCCCAATCCCGAATCCCGGCTCCAAAGCAGTGACCGAAAGAATTGTCTCCCCCGAGGAATCCCTCGACGAAGCCCGGCTTGAGGCTTCGATTCGCCCGCGCGTGCTCGATGACTATCTCGGGCAGCTGCCGGTGCGGGAGCAGATGAAGATCTACATCGAGGCGGCGAAGAAGCGCGGCGAGGCGATGGATCATGTGCTGATCTTCGGTCCGCCGGGCTTGGGCAAGACCACGCTCAGCCACGTGATCGCCAACGAGCTCGGGGTGAGCCTGCGCCAGACCTCGGGCCCGGTGATCGAGCGCGCCGGTGACCTCGCCGCGCTGCTGACCAACCTGCAGCCGCACGATGTGCTGTTTATCGACGAGATCCACCGGCTGTCGCCGGTGGTCGAGGAGATCCTCTATCCAGCGATGGAGGACTACCAGATCGACATCATGATCGGCGAAGGCCCGGCCGCGCGTTCTATCAAGCTCGACCTGCCGCCCTTCACCCTGATCGGCGCGACCACGCGCGCGGGCCTGCTGACCAGCCCGCTGCGCGACCGCTTCGGCATCGTGCAGCGGCTGGAGTTCTATTCGCCGGAAGAACTCACGGCGATCGTGCGGCGCTCGGCGCGCATCATGAACATCCAGTGCGCGCCCGAGGGCGCGGCCGAGATCGCGCGCAGATCGCGCGGCACGCCGCGCATCGCCAACCGCCTGCTGCGCCGCGCCCGCGATTTCGCCCAGGTCCGCGCCGAAGGCGTGATCACGCTGGAGGCCGCGCACGCGGCGATGTTGATGGTCAAGGTCGATGCCGAGGGCTTCGACGAACTCGACCGCCGGCTGCTGAAGGTGATTGTGGAGAACTTCGACGGCGGGCCGGTTGGCGTCGAATCGCTCGCCGCCGCGCTGTCGGAAGATCGCGGCACCATCGAAGACGTGGTCGAACCCTATCTGATCCAGCAGGGCTATCTGGTGCGCACCGCGCGCGGACGGATGGCGACCAACCGCACCTGGAAGATGCTGGGCCTGAAACCCCAGGGCGGCCCGCCGCCCGATCTGTTCGCGGGCGAATGATGCATTCGTCCAGCAGCGGTGACATTCAACGCGAATTCAGTTGGCCGGTACGGGTTTACTGGGAAGATACCGACGCTGGCGGGGTGGTCTACCACGCCAGCTATGTGCGATTCCTGGAGCGCGGCCGCAGCGAGTGGCTGCGCGCACTGGGCATCCACCAGCAGGCGCTGTCGCGTGACCGCGACCTGCTGTTCGCGATCCGCTCGATGCAGCTCGATTTCCTGCGCGCGGCCCGGCTCGACGACGAGCTGAACGTGCGCACCTCGCTGACCGAGCGGCGCGGCGCCAGCCTGGTGTTCGCACAGGGCATCTGGCGCGGCGAGGAACTGGTACTGCGCGCCGAAGTCCGGGCTGTGTGCATCACCGCCACGAGTTTCAAGCCGCGGCCGCTGCCCGACGACCTGCTGCACACCGTAGAAATCCATTCACTGTTCAACGCTTCGGAGTAAGCGCGCGATGTCCAACGACCTGAACATACTCGAGCTGATCCTCGAAGCCAGCCTGCCGGTGCAGGCGGTGATGCTGCTGCTGCTGATCGCCTCGATTTCGTCCTGGGCGATCATCCTGATCAAGAAGCGCGTGCTCGACCGCGCCGCCAAGGGCGCCGACGAGTTCGAGGAGCGGTTCTGGTCGGGCGCCGACATGAGCGTGCTGTTCCGCGAGATCAACGGCCAGGACGGCCGCTCCTCGGGCCTGGAGTCGATCTTCGAAGCCGGCTTCCGCGAATTCGCGCGGATGCGTTCGAAGAAGGGCATGGACAACCGCACCCAGCTGGAAGGTGCGCAGCGGGCGATGCGGACCGCGCTGTCGCGTGAGATCGATGGCCTCGAACACAACCTCGAATACCTGGCCAATGTCGGCTCGATCTCGCCCTACGTGGGCCTGCTCGGCACCGTGTGGGGCATCATGATCAGCTTTGCCAGCCTCGCCAATGTCAAGGAGGCCACGATTGCCACTGTGGCGCCCGGTATCTCCGAGGCGCTGATCGCCACCGCCATGGGCCTGTTCGCGGCGATTCCCGCGGTATGGGCGTACAACCGCTACGCCACACGGGTCGAGCGCATCCACACCCGCTACGAAACCTTCGCCGAGGAGTTCTCCTCGATCCTGCAGCGCCACGCCCACATCGACGACTGATCCCCGGTCGCCGCAGGAGAGCCGCAGATGCGAGCCCGCAAGAAGCGCAAGCTGAAGAACGAAATCAACGTCGTGCCCTATATCGACGTGATGCTGGTGCTGCTGATCATCTTCATGGTCACCGCGCCGCTGTTGAACCTGGGCGTCGAGATCGAGCTGCCGGAGTCGAATGCGCGCCCGGTCGAAACGCAGAAGGACCCGGTGGTCGTCGAAGTCAGCGAGGACGGGCGCTATTTCCTGACCCTGCAGGGCGCCACCGCCGAAGAGATCGATGCCGAAGGCCTGGTCGCCAAGGTCGGGGCCTTTGTGCGCCAGAACCCCGAGGTGCAGGTGATGGTGGCCGGCGACCGCCGCACCGACTACGGCACCGTCTATCAAGGCATGGTGCTGCTGCAGGAGGCCGGCGTGAGCAAGGTCGGCCTGATGAGCAAGCCCTCGGCTGACTGACCCCTTGGACCCGCGCACTTCCATGGAAACCCAGCAGGACAAGCTGATCTCGCTGACGCTGGCCGCTGGTCTGCATCTGGCGCTGTTCGCGCTGCTGTTTGTCGGCGCGCTGTGGCACACGCCGGCGGAGTCGCCTTCCGTGCGCGGCGAACCGATCATGGCGACCTTGGTGATGGGCGGCGCGCAGCCGACCACCAGCACCCCGCGAAGGCCCGCACCACAGGCTGAGCGGGTGACCGCACCCGCGCCGCAGCCGACGCCTACGCCGAGCCCGCAGACCGCAGAGGCGCCGCCGCAGCCGACCCCGCAGGCGCCGGTCGAGCAGCCGGATACCGAGGATCAGGAGCGCGCTGCGCGGAATGCGCAGTCCGCGCTGGAGCAGGCCGCAGAAGAGCAGCGCGAGAAGCAACGTCAGGAGCAGATCCTGCTGGAGCAGCAGGCCGAACAGGAAGCCCAGCGCCTGCAGCGCCTGCGCGAGCAGCAGGACCGCGAGCGCGAGGCTGAACTTGACAAGATCCGCCAGCAGCGCGAAGCCGCTGACCGCCAGCTGCAGATCGAGCGCGAGAAACTCCAGCAGCTCGATGATCTGCGCAACGCGCAGACAAGGCCCGGCAACAGCGAGCAGACCCAGCAGGCGACCCAGAACGTCAATGAGGTGGGCAATCGCGGTACTGATGAGAGTCTGCTCGGGCGCTATCAGATCGCGATACAGCAGGTGGTGCAGCGAAACTGGCTGCGTCCCGACACCGCCCAGCCAGGCATCCGCTGCACCATCGACATCGTGCAGATCCCGGGCGGGGAGGTGATCAGCGCCAGCGTGGCCTCGCCGTGCAACGCCGATGAGCTGACCCGTCGCTCGATTGAAGCGGCGGTCATGAAGGCGCAGCCGCTGCCCTACGACGGATTCCAGAGCGTATTCCAGCGGCAGATCCGCTTCACCTTCCGCCACGACGGCCAGTAGCGGGTTTTCAATGCCGCCCCGCGCCTACCAACTGTGTTTGCGTTCAGCTTGGCGGCCACGCGTGGTGTAATGTTCGCGCCTCACGCGCTCATGACTTCCGCCGCACCCTTGCGGCGACTGCAGTTGCGCGCCGCCCGCTCACAGGCTTGCCCATGCCCCTGTCGAAAATCCGTTTTCTCGCCCTGATCCTTTTGCTCGCTACCACCCTCGGTTTGCGCGATGCGGTGGCCCAGAACAGTCGGCTTGAAATCGATATCGTCGATGGCAACGCCTCCGCCCTGCCGATCGCCATCGTCCCATTCGAGTACCTCGGCGCCGGCAGCCTGCCCGACACCGACATGGCCGCGATCATCCGCGGCAACTTGAACCGCTCCGGTTCGTTCCGCGCGCTGGCCGAACGCGATGTGGTTGAGAAGCCGATTCGTTCGGCGGACGTCAACTACGCGACCTGGCGACTGCTGAGGCAGGATTTCCTGGTGGTCGGTCGCCTGCTCGATGGCGGCGACGGCGGCTATCGGGTCGAATTCGAACTGATGGATGTCGCCAAGCAGGAGCCGATGCTGCGCCTGGCGCTGACCGGCCGCTCCGGCAGCCTGCGCGACCTTGCACACCAGGTGTCGGATCAGATCTACGAACGCATCATGGGCACCCGCGGCGCGTTCTGGACCCGCATCGCCTACGTGACCGCCACCGGCCTCGGCCGCGAGATGCAGTACACCCTGATCGTTGCCGATGCCGACGGCTTCAACCCGCAGGCGGTGGTGCGCTCGCGTGAGCCGCTGCTGTCGCCGGCCTGGGCGCCGGACGGCCGTCGTCTGGCCTATGTCAGCTTCGAGCGCGGCAATTCTTCGATCTACATCCAGGACATCGGCAGCGGCGCACGCGAGCTGGTCGCCAGCCACCGCGGCATCAATGGCGCGCCCAGTTTCTCACCCGATGGCAACAAACTCGCACTGACCCTGTCGCGCTCCGGCAACCCGGAAATCTACGTGATGGACCTGGGCAGCAAGCAGCTCAGCCAGCTCACCCGCCACTGGGGCATCGACACCGAGCCGGTGTGGGCGCCGGACGGCAATTCGATCTTCTTTACCTCCGACCGCGCCGGCAAGCCGCAGATTTACGAAGTGCCGGCCACCGGAGGCGACGCCCGCCGCATCAGTTTCCTCGGCGATTACAACGCCCGCCCGACTGTCTGCTGCGAGGGCAAGAAGATCGCTATGGCGCAGGGCCAAGGAAATGTTTATCGTATCGCGGTTTTGGACCGCAGCATTGGCGGCCCCGGCCAGCAGAATCTGGTCTCGGTCGGCAACCTGGACGAGTCGCCGAGTTTCGCCCCGAATGGAAGCATGTTGCTTTACGCCGCCCGCGAGGGTCGACGCGGAGTGCTGTACTCCGTGTCAGCCGATGCGCGCGTTCGGCAGCGGCTGGTTTTAGCTGATGGTGACGTCCGGGAGCCCGCCTGGTCGCCGTATCGGCAGCGCTGACCCGAAAGGGTCGAGTGTGTTTCACCTGAGGGCACCTGCTTGTGGGTGCCCGCCCGCGCGACAGGATGTCGTGCGGATCAGCCCGGTCATCGCAAGATGGCAAGGCGGCGGGGCAGGCCTACCGGCGCGTTGCGTCGGGAACGTCATGCAGTCGAGGCCAAGCGCTGGAAAGCGTGTGCTTCGGAGTTCCTGCTTAGAGGATGGGCTCATTCGCTTCACCCATAAAGACTGCATCCGATCGCAACCCCCAAGGACCTAGCTTCCCATGAACACGATGACCCGCCTGCTGATCGCCGCTGCCACCATGGCTGCCCTCGCCGCCTGCGCCAAGAAAGAAGTCATTCAGCCGACCGCTGACCCCGTCACCCCGCCGACGACCGCCCAGACCGACACGACCACCGACGGCAAGTTCGGCCCGGACGATCTGGACCGTGACCCCTGCCTGGTCAAGCGCGTTGTTTACTTCGATTTCGACATGACCGAGATCAAGCCGGAATTCGCCTCGATCCTGGCCTGCCACGCCAAGTACCTGAGCGACCGTCCGTCGGCCCGCATCACCCTGGAAGGTCACGCTGACGAGCGCGGTTCGCGCGAGTACAACCTGGGCCTGGGCGAGCGTCGCGGCAATGCCGTGAACGGCGCCGTGCTGTCGAACGGTGGTTCGGCCAGCCAGCTGACCGTGGTCAGCTACGGCGAAGAGCGTCCGGTGGCTGCCGGTTCCGACGATGCGTCGTGGTCGCAGAACCGCCGCGTCGAGATCGTGTACACCGCTCGCTGATGCGCACTCGCAGCCTAATTGCAGGCTGTCTGGCAGCGGTGACCCTCGCGGTCGCCGCTGCTTCGCCTGTGTCCGCCCAAGGCTCGCGTCTAAGCCTGGCGGACCGGGTGGCGCGGCTGGAACAACAGCAGGCCGGTGGCGACAGCGCCCAGGCCAACATCCAGTTGCTCAACCAGATCAGCGAGCTGCAGGCCGAAATCGCCAGCCTGCGCGGCATGATCGAGCAACAGGCTTTCGAGATCGAGGGATTGTCCAAGCGCAATCGCGACCAGTACATCGATCTGGACAGCCGAATCAACCGTATTGAAGGGGGCGCCTCCAGCGGCGGACCCGCATCCGCAGCCCCTCCCCCACCCGCGGCCACCTCGGCCGATGGTTTCAGCGCTGAGCCCCTGCCCGAACTGCAGCCCGCCCAAGCACCGAGCGGCGACACCGCGACACCCGTGGCCGAATTCGAAGAACCCGATGTGCGCGCGCCGGTTGAAGGCCTGGTCGGGACCGCAGCCCTGGGCGGCAGCGACAGGTCTGCAGCGGTGATCGAGAACGTCCCCGGCAACCCGGAAGACGAGCGCCGCAGCTATGACGCCGCGTTTGACGAGCTGAAGGAAGGTCGCTACGCCGAGGCCGCGCGTCGCTTCCAGAGCTTTCTGCAGCAGTACCCCAGCGGTGAGTACGCGCCGAATGCGCAGTACTGGCTGGGCGAGTCCTACTACGTGACCCAGAACTACGGCATCGCACTCGACGCCTTCCAGCGGCTGCTGCGCGAGTTCCCGGACAGCATCAAATCGCCCGACGCCCTGCTGAAACTTGGCTACTGCCAGTACGAGCTGCGGCAGTGGGACGAGGCCGAAGCCACCCTCAACCGGGTGACCCAGCAATACCCCGACACCACGGTCGCTCGTCTGGCCCAGGGCCGGCTGCGGGCGATGCGGCTGGAAGACCGGAGCTGAGAAGCCGGGAATTGGGAATCGGGAATGGAGAATCGGTGAGTCGGTCTTAGGGCTGACGTACTGGGCGCGGAGTTGACCTTCCCGGTTCACCGGCCTCTGAGATCACCTTGTCGCGGCCCTTAATGTGTTGACTCTCAGTTTCGAGCCACTCAACGAACAGGTTCTGTTCGGTGTGGGCGCCTCGGTCGCTCCACCCTAGGTGCACCGCTTTGACGAATCCCGAATCCCCAATCCCGAATCCCGTTGCCAACGGCGATCGCCTGCGCCTCACCGAGATCTTCCTGTCTCTGCAGGGCGAGTCGCGCAGCGTCGGCTGGCCGACCGTGTTTGTGCGTTTGACCGGTTGCCCTCTGCGCTGCGGTTACTGCGATACCGCCTACGCCTTCCACGGCGGCGACTGGTGGTCGATCGATGCGATCCTCGCTGAGGTCGCTCGCCACGGCGCCCGCCACGTCTGTGTGACCGGCGGCGAGCCGCTGGCCCAGAAGCGCTGCATCGCCCTGCTGGAGCAGCTGTGCAACGCCGGCTACTCGGTCTCGCTTGAGACTTCCGGCGCGCTGGATGTATCCGCCGTGGATGCCCGCGTACATCGGGTCATCGATCTGAAGACCCCAGGTTCAGGCGAGCTTGCCCGCAACCGCTGGGAGAACCTCGCCCTGCTGACCCCGCAGGACCAGATCAAGTTTGTGATCTGCGACCGCGCCGATTTCGAATGGGCCATCGCCTGCGTGCGCGAACACGTCCTGCACGATCGCTGCGAAGTGCTGGTCTCGCCCAGCTTCGGCCAGGTTCAACCTGGGGATCTGGCCGAATGGCTGCTGGCCGAGCGCCTGCCGATCCGCTTCCAGATGCAGCTGCACAAGCAGCTGTGGGGCGAGGCGCAGGGGCGCTGAGCGCCCCTGCGCCGAGAATCGAGAGTCGGGAATGGGGAATCGCTAGAGGCACGCCCCGAGTGTCGGCACTTGGCCGGATCCCCGTCTCCGGTTTGACCCGCGGGCTCACCGCCCTACGATTCCCGACTACCCTTTCCCAATTGCCGACAGGAGCAACCCGTCCAATGAATCCAGCGAAGGCAGTCGTGCTCCTGTCAGGCGGCATGGACTCCGCCACCGTGCTGGCCATCGCCCGCGCCGAGGGGTTCGAGACCTATGCGCTCAGCGTCGCCTACGGCCAACGTCACACCTCGGAGCTGATCGCTGCGGCACGTGTCGCGCGCGATCTCGGCGCGAAGGTGCACAAGACAGTGACCATTGACTTGCGCAGCATCGGCGGCTCCGCGCTTACCGCCGACATCGATGTGCCCGAGCACGGCGGTGAGGGGATTCCGATCACCTATGTGCCAGCGCGCAACACCATCATGCTGTCGGTCGCGCTGGGCTGGGCGGAAGTGCTGGGCGCACAGGAGATCTTCTGTGGTGTCAACGCGGTCGACTACTCCGGCTATCCCGACTGCCGCCCCGCCTTTATCGAGGCGTTCGAACGGCTGGGCAACCTGGCCACGAAGGCGGCTGTCGAGGGCAACCGCCTGCGTGTGCGTGCGCCGCTGATCGACCTGAGCAAGGCCGACATCGTGCGTCGCGGCATCGAGCTCGGCGTTGACTTCGGCAGCACCGTGTCCTGCTATCAGGCCGATGCAGACGGTCGCGCCTGTGGACACTGCGACGCGTGCCGGCTGCGTACCGCGGGCTTCGTCGCGGCCGGAGTGCCCGACCCCACGAACTATGTGGGCTGAACACTCACTGGCGCTGCACACATCGCAGCTTGTGCAAGCCCGGCGCACTGACTAAACTGCGCGCCCCCGCAGCTCTGCGGGCACCGATCAACGAACCTCCATGGTTCCAGCCGGCAGCATCCACGCATCGCCGGAATTCAAATCCGGGTCGTTAGCTCAGCGGTAGAGCTGCGGACTTTTAATCCGTAGGTCGATGGTTCGAATCCATCACGACCCACCATCCTTCTGCACCGGAAAACGCGCCCATCGCGAGCTCGCAGTCGCCGCTGCGTTGAGTGGGCACCCGAGCTTGGACGCGCTATCCATCCACAGGTTGGCACCCCGCTCATGCGGGCACGCCGCGCAGCGCTGCAACCTACAGAATCGGACGCTCGCATCAGCGAGCCGCCGACGATGCACAGGCGTGCATCATCGGCGGCGGGGATGCTCTGGCCGAAGCCAATGGCTTCGGCCCAGCTTCAGGGCCGGCGCGCGTCCAGCACGGCATTCCACTGGCTGATCCGCTCGGCCTGCGCGGCCAGCAGAGCCGTGGCATCGCCCTCGATGGTGATGCTGTTCAGCGCATCGCCGCCGGCGATCGCATCGACAACCTTCTGATCGTCGGCGCTGACCACCGCACCGAACACGGTGTGCTTGCCGTCGAGCCAGCCGCAGGGCACATGGGTGATGAAGAACTGGCTGCCATTGGTGCCGGGGCCGGCATTGGCCATCGACAGGACGCCGCGTTCATGGCGCAGCTCCGGGCTGCATTCATCCTCGAAGCGATAGCCGGGGCCACCGGTGCCGGTGCCGAGTGGGCAGCCGCCCTGGATCATGAAGTCCTTGATCACGCGATGGAAGGACAGGCCGTTGTAGAACCCGCGCTGGGCGAGGTTGACGAAGTTGGCGACGGTCAACGGTGCCTTGTCGGCGCGCAAACGCACGCGGATCAGGCCTTTCGAGGTGTCGAAGTGTGCAGTCAGTTCGGACATGGGGATCTACTCCAGGGGCGAAGCCGGCAAGGATACGGCAAACCCCGCAAGCCGAACTGGCTTGCGGGCGCAAGCCCGGTATAATGCCGCGCTGCGTCAACTCCGGGTGATGTGATCCGGGGCCCGGGCCAAGCGTCCGGCCCAGCCCTTGCCCGACCTGCGGCGTGCTTCATCGACGAAGCCATCCGTCCATCGTCTTCCGACCCACCCCGCGAACCGCCGACTGCGCGGATCGCTTCGAGCCGTGCCCTCATGATCCAGAATCTGCGCAACATCGCCATCGTCGCCCACGTCGACCACGGCAAGACCACCCTCGTCGACCAGCTGCTGAAGCAGTCGGGCACGTTCAGCGAACGCACGGTGACCACCGAGCGGATGATGGACAGCAACGACCTCGAGAAGGAGCGTGGCATCACCATCCTCTCGAAGAACACCGCGATCCGCTGGAAGTCGCCGCAGGGCGAAGAATTCCGCATCAACATCGTCGACACCCCGGGCCATGCCGACTTCGGCGGTGAGGTCGAGCGCGTGCTGTCGATGGTCGACTCGGTGCTGATCTTGGTCGACGCGATGGACGGCCCGATGCCGCAGACCCGCTTCGTCACCCAGAAGGCGTTCGCGATGGGCTTCAAGCCGATCGTGGTGATCAACAAGGTCGATCGCCCCGGCGCGCGTCCGGACTGGGTGCTGAACCAGACCTTCGATCTGTTCGATCGCCTCGGCGCGACCGACGAACAGCTGGATTTCCCGGTGGTCTACGCCTCGGGCCTGAACGGTTACGCCGGCCTGACCGACGACGTTCGCGGCGGCGACATGATCCCGCTGTTCGAAGCGATCATCAAACACGTGGCGCCGCCGCCGGTGAACATCGACGGCCCGTTCCAGATGCGCGTCACCAGCCTCGACTACAACAGCTACGTCGGCATCATCGGCGTCGGCCGCATCCAGCGTGGCAAAGTCCGCACCAACATGCAGGTCACCGTGGTCGACCGCGAGGGCAAGAACCGCAACGCCAAGGTGCTGCAGGTACTGGGCTTCCACGGCTTGGAGCGGCACGAAGTCAAAGAAGCGCAGGCCGGCGATATCATCGCCATCTCCGGTATCGAGGGTCTCGGCATTTCCGAGACCGTCTGCGAGCTGGGCAGCCCCGAGCAGCTTGAGGTGCTCACCGTCGATGAACCGACGATCAGCATGACCTTCCAGGTCAATGACTCGCCGTTCGCCGGTGTCAAAGAACGCTCCGGCGGCAAGTTCCTGACCAGCCGTCAGCTGCGCGACCGCCTGATCCGTGAGACCCAGCACAACGTTGCACTGAAGGTCGAAGACACCGAGGACGCCGACAAATTCAAGGTGTCCGGCCGCGGCGAGCTGCACCTGTCGATCCTGATCGAAACCATGCGTCGCGAGGGCTACGAGCTGGCTGTGTCGCGCCCGGAAGTGATCATCCGCGAGATCGACGGCCAGATGATGGAGCCGATCGAAAGCCTGGTGGTCGACCTCGAAGAGCAGTACCAGGGTGGCGTGATGGCGCGCCTCGGTGAGCGTCGCGCCCTGCTGCAGAACATGGAGCCCGACGGCAAGGGCCGCGTGCGTCTTGATTTCATGATCCCGGCGCGTGGCCTGATCGGCTTCCAGACCGAGTTCCGCACGATCACGGCCGGCACCGGCCTGCTGTTCCACGTGTTCGATCACTATGGTCCGAAGGGCGAAGGCTCGATCGGTCAGCGCCAGAACGGTGTGCTGATCTCCAACGGCACTGGCCCCTCGCCGGCCTACGCGCAGATCGCCATGCAGGAGCGCGGCCGTCTGTTCCTGGATCCGGGCGAGGAGATCTACGAAGGCCAGATCGTCGGCATCCATTCGAAGGATAACGACCTCACCGTCAATGCCCTGCGCGGCAAACAGCTGACCAACTTCCGCGCCTCCGGTAAGGATCACGACGAAGGCCTGATCCCGCCGATCAAACTGTCGCTGGAGCAGGCGCTGGAATTCATCGACGACGACGAACTGGTCGAGATCACTCCGGTGCAGATCCGTCTGCGCAAGAAGCACCGCACCGAGAATGACCGCAAGCAGGCTTCACGCCGCGGCTGAGTTTCCCGCTCAAGAGCGGGCTACACCGCATCCTTCGCCCGCGCGGCGAAGGATGCGGCGACCCGCTTGTTGTCCAAGCTGTGCGTGCTCAGGTGCAAGGCCCGCAGTAAGTGCCGCGCTCACTTCCGGCAAACCGCTCCCCCCAATATCGGCTCCGCAGCAGCCGACAGCTCAGGAGCCGAACGCGCAGCGCCAACCCGCCCGATCAGTGGGCGCGAACACTGCACGGCCTACTCGGGCTCGGTCACCTCGAACCCCAGCGCACGCAGCTCGGCGACGACACCCTTGCTGGGGTCGATCAGCACGCTGATCGGCAGCACCGCGACGCTGGAGCGATGCTCTTCCAGCGCCTTCTGCGCCGTCTCCAACCACGCATCGCGGACGCGCTCGGGCAAGTTGTCGAAGCCCTGTTCCTTGCTGACAGCGGCCTGCAGGAAGGCCTCGCGGCAGGCTTCGTTCTGATCGCTCAAGGGCAGCGCGCGCAGGCTCTCGACGTCGCCGACCGCCCAAGCGTCGGCACGCTCGCGCATCAGGGCGATGTCGCTTTCCAACCGCTCGATGGTCAGGCGGAAGCACGCCATGTCGTCCAGCCGGTTCTCGGCGAAGCTGCGAATCGCCCCGCGCGGGTCCTCGATTCGCAGGGTGACCGCGGGTTCTTCGATCGGCAGGCGCAGCCTGCGCGCCGCCTTGCGCACCGCCTTCCAGACCGGGCCGGAGCCGGTCATGCGCGCGTCCTCGATGGCCTCGGAGTAGAGCTCGAGTGCCGCGATCATCGGCCGCCAGGTGTCGGTCTTTCGTTTGCGCGGAAAGTAGCGCTGCTTCAGCACCTGCCACTGCGCATACAGCTCGGGCCCGACCGACTCTTCCAGGCTGGGACCTTCCGGATCGCGCCGGGCCTTGAACAAGCTGGGCAGCAGGAACAGCCCGCGGATTGCGCCGACGCCTTCAAACTTCACGGACGGCGGCGCTATCAACAGCTGCGATTCGGCAAGTCGCTCGACCAGTTCTTCAGATTCCCATTCGAAGCGCCGCGGCAGCGGTGACTGGGTGCCGAGAATCCACAGCACCTTGTCATCCTTGCGGACCTGCCACAGGCCAGGCCCGGTGATCTTCGCGATCACCTCGACGGTATCAAGCTGGCGGACCGTTTCATCCGTTTGCGGCGAGGGCGTCGGAACAGCGGGCTCGGCTGCGCGTGCAACCATGGCGAGCAGCAGGATGGGGAGGCCCGTCAGCAGACGTGAGAACTTGAAGCAAGGGAGCATGCGATCTCGCCAGGATGGAAGCAGTCGACGAGCTTAGGCATCGCATGCGATGGCTGCGTTAGCGCGGCGCTAACTTGCGCTCCGCGTTGGCTCCGGTTCAGCCGCCAGGTTTCGCTGCGGTCTTCAGGCGCGTCTTGCGCCGGAGCTCTCGAAAACGCGCTCAGCAACTTGCTATCGCGGGCGTCGAGTACAACGCCAAGGCGAGTCGGAATCCGCGATCGAGATCACTGCCGCCATCCGTCCGCTACGGCCCTCGCGGCGATGCGAAAAGAACGCGAGCGGCTCGCTCAACGTGCAGCGCTCACCGCCGAAGACACGATCAACGCCGACCGCAGCAAGACGCTGGCGCGCCAAGGCATACAGATCGCACAGCCAATGGCCGGGTCGAGTCGCGATGAAGGCATTGGCCGCAGCGTGATCGACATCGACAAAAGCCTGCCGCACCTCGGTGCCGACCTCGTAGGCGCGTGGACCCGCAGCCGGGCCCAGCCAGGCGAGGAGTTGGGAGACAGGGGTTCGCAGCGCGGCCACCGTGTTCTCAAGCACGCCGCTGCACAGTCCACGCCAACCGGCATGCGCCGCACCGACCTCGCTGCCGTCCTCAGCGCAGAACAACACCGGCAGGCAGTCGGCGGTCAGCACCGCCAACACCACGCCCGGTGTCGACGTAACCGCTGCATCTGCTTCGATCTCCGTGACGGCGGGCGCATCGAAGCGCCAGACCCGGGTGCCATGTACCTGCCGCAGCCAGCAGGGCGAACTCGGCAGCGCGCCGACCCAGCCCAGCGCGGCGCGATTGGCGGCCACCGCGGCGGGCTCATCGCCGCAGTGCGCGCCCAGATTGAAGTCGTCAAAGGGCGGGTGCGAGATCCCGACCGACAGCCCGCGCCGCAGGGTGCTGAACGCGCGCACATTCGGCGGCGCGGGCCAGTCCGGGTCCAACCGCACCGATGCGCGCGCCTGCGCATCGAGCGCGCGCTGCAACGGCAGGCCGATCTGAGGATCGATCATGGCCAGCCCTGCTTCAAGTCGCGTAGGCAGCACATCTCAGCGCGCCGCGGCGAGATCGTCCGCCAAGGCCTGGATGAGCGCTTCGAAATCGGCCGGCCGCGGTGCCAGCACTTCGACCGGTTCGCCAGTCCGCGGATGCGCGAAGGCGATGCGCTCGGCGTGCAGGGCCTGCCGACGAAAGCCGCGCAGCACTTCGATGAACTCCGGGCTGGCCGCCTTCGGCAGCTTCAAGCCGCCGCTGTAAAGCGGGTCGCCGAGCAGCGGATACCGCACATAGGCCATGTGCACGCGGATCTGATGGGTGCGCCCGGTCTCCAGGTTGACCTGCAGCAAGGAGTGCGCGCGGTAGCGCTGGCGCACCCGATAGTGGGTCACCGCAGGCTTGCCGCTTTCCACCACCGCGCGCCGCAGCCGATCCACCGGATGCCGATCCAGCGCGGCATTGACCGTGCCGCCGGCCACCAGCACGCCGTAGGCAACACATTCGTACTGGCGCTGGATCGCACGTGCCGCCAGCTGTTCGACCAAGCTGTTGTGCGCCTGCGGCGTACGCGCCACCACCAGCGCGCCGCTGGTGTCCTTGTCCAGCCGATGGATGATGCCGGCCCGCGGCAGCGCTGCCAGCTCGGAATCGAAATGCAGCAGCGCATTGACCAGGGTCCCGGCCGGATTGCCAGCGCCCGGATGAACCACCAGGCCGGCCGGCTTGTTGACCACCAGCACGTCTGCGTCGACATACAGCAGATCGAGCTCGATGGCTTCAGGCGCTGACCGCTCGACCGTCTCCAGCCGGATCCGCAGCTGCACGTGCTCACCGCCGTTGACGGCATCCTTGGGTCGGCCGGGCTTGCCGTCGATCAGGGCATCGCCCGATTTGATCCAGTTGGCAAGCCGCGAGCGCGAAAACTCGGGCAGCGCTTCGGCCAGCGCCTGGTCGAAGCGCAGGCCGGCAGACTGGACCGGCAGCTGCAGCTCGCGGATTTCGCAGCCGGGCTCGGCAGCGGGTGTTCCTGATTGGTTCATCGGTTCCGCGCTTTAGTGATCGCCCCACGCCGACCCCGAACTTGCAGATCGGGGCCGTCGCCAGAAGCGGGCTGCTATGATGCCCGACTGACCCTCTCCTCGAACAGGAACGCGCTCCGCAATGATTCGGCATTCCGGACTGTCCCGTCTGATCCTCCTGTGTCTCGCCTTGCTCATGCTTTCGGCCTGCGGCCGTTTCGGCAAGGACGACCCCCTTGAAACTCTTCCCGTCGATCAGCTCTACGCTGAGGGCAAGCAGGCGCTTGAGAACGGCAATCAGGCGCGCGCGCAGCGACACTTCAAGCGCCTGATCGCACGCTTCCCGTTCGGCCCCTACACCGAACAGGCGCAGATCGAGTTGGCCTACTCGATGTATCGCTCGAACCAGCCCGAGGAGGCCACCTCGGCGGTAGGCCGCTTCATCCGCACCTACCCCACCCACGAGCACATCGAGTACGCCTATTACCTGCGCGGGCTGATCAACTTCGATCGCGAGAAGGGCTTCCTGTCGCGTATCGGCGGCCTCGACATGACTCGCCGGGACCAGGGCGCGCCCCGCCAGGCATTCGACGACTTCGCCGAACTCATCCAGCGCTACCCGAACAGCCGCTACGCGGCAGACGGCCGCCAGCGCATGATCTATCTGCGCAACCAGCTGGCCCGCTACGAGATCAACGTGGCCACGTACTACCTGAAGCGTCGCGCCTACGTCGGTGCGATCAACCGCGCCGAGTACATCCTGGAGAACTTCCCGCAGTCGGAATTCTCAGGTGATGCGGTCGCCGTGATGGCCGAAAGTTATCGTCAGCTCGGCCAGACCACGCTCGAAGCCGACGCCCGCCGCGTGTTGCAGCTGAACCACCCGAACCACGCCTACTTCAGCGGCGGCTTCCCGCGTGAACAGTCGAAGTGGAAGCAGCTGATTCCGTTCATGGGCGAGACGCGCGGCTGAGATCGCCGCGACGTCCGGTTGAACCTGGAGGCCGCGCTTGCGCGGCCTTCTTCTTTTCGTCTTCCGCTAGCAGCGTGTCGAAAGCTCCCTTCCTTGGCGTTTCTGGAGTCGGCAGTACGGCGCAGGCCGCTACCGCTTCACGACACGCCAAGCGCCTAGGCGCTTGCTTCGTCGCCCCCGTCCGCCGCAGCCCGGCCTCGCGGGCCGGGCTGCTCTTCGCCCTTCAGCCGCACACGCTGCCGCGCACCACGGGAATCTCGGCTGCGCCGTGCGTGCCCTGGAAGCCGAACTCCATCGTCTGACCTGGCTCAATGGTGGCGTTCCAGCTCAGGTTCGAGGCCGAGTAGGGGTTGCTGCCGCTGAAGTTGGCGTTCCAAGCCCCGCTCAGACGGGTGGTGCCCGCATAGCTCCAGCTCACCGACCAGCCGGAAATGGCGCGCGTGCTGCGATTGGTGATGCGGATCGCGCCAGTGAACCCGGCCCCCCAGTTGTTGGTGATCACGTAGCTGCAGCTTGCCGCCGGCGCCGAGCTGCTGGAGGAGCTGCTGCTGGAAGAGCTGCTGCTGGAAGAGCTGCTGGAGGAGGAGCTGCTGCTCGACGAGCTGCTGCTGGAGGACAGGCTGCTCGACGAACTGCTGCTGGCGCTGCTGCTGGACGCGCTGCTGCTCGATCCCGAGCCCGGGCCCGCGTTCGGATTCACACCCACGAAACTCAGAGCCGGCGCGGGCGGCTGCGTCATCCCGTCGCCCAGAAAGAAGCTCGGATGCGGCGGCTGGTTGTAGCCCACGTTCTGCCAGGCGATGGCCACGCGGTACTGCAGGTCATGCATCAGGGTGCGCAGGCGGTGGCCGGTGGGAGCGGTGGTCGAGAACACCAGCAGCTGGGTGTTGTTCGAGTGCCGCCAGATCACCTCCTCGCGCCAGTCGCCGAACAGGTCAGCCGACAGTCCCGGTGTGGCCTTGGTGCTGTTGTTCGACGCCGCCCCGCTGTCCTGCGCACTGAGCAGTCGCGCGCTGCGGCTGCTGCTGTGGTCCCACTTGTCGATCATGGTGTTGTTGAGCTGCTCGCGCAGCAGGTCGCCGTCCCACCACACCGCGAAGTTGGTGGAGGCCGGCTTGGTCGCGCTGATGGCCAGCCCGGTCGGCGAGTTGATGCCGCCCACGCTGGCCCAGCTCTCGGCGCCAGGATGGCGCGGGTCGATATCCATGATCACCCCGCGGCCGATGTCGCCACCGCCCTGGAAGCCCCACAGGATCTGGCCGGTGCGGGCGTCATGCATCTGCACGCCGTTGTTGCCGTAGCTCGCCGGCGACTCGTGGATCATGAACACTTCAAGGCCCGGCCGACCCGGCTGGAAGTCGCCGACATGCAGCGCATCGCCGTGGCCCAGGCGGGTCGAGTACATCAGGCTGCCGTTGTCGTTGAGCGTGGCCGCGCCGTAGACGATCTCATCGCGCCCGTCCTGGTCGACATCGGCAATGCTCAGGCTGTGCGCGCCCTGGCCTGCCGCAGCCCCGTTGCCGCTGGCATTGCTGTCGAAGGTCCAGCGACGGCTCAGGCTGCCGCCGCGCCAGTCCCAGGCGGCAACGACGGCGCGGGTGTAGTAGCCGCGAGCCATGATCAGGCTGGGGCGGGCACCGTCCAGATACGCCACGCCGGCGAGAAAGCGATCGACGCGGTTGCCGTAGCTGTCGCCCCAGCTGCTGACCGTGCCGCGCGCGGGCACATAGTCCACCGTGCTCAGCGCCGCGCCGGTCTGGCCGTTGAAGACGGTCAGATACTCGGGGCCCGTCAGCACGTAGCCGCCGCTGTTGCGGTAGTCGGCGTTGGCGTTGCTGCCGCCCAGCACCGTACCCACGCCATCGCGAGTGCCCGGTGCGGTTTTCATCGCCACTTCGGCCTTACCGTCGCCGTCCAGGTCGTAGACGATGAACTGCGTGTAGTGCGCGCCAGCGCGGATGTTCCTGCCGAGATCAATCCGCCACAGCCGCGTTCCGTTCATCCGATAGGCGTCAACGAAGACGTTGCCGGTGTAGCCGGACTGCGAGTTGTCCTTGGCATTGGAGGGGTCCCACTTGACCACCACCTCGTACTGCCCGTCGCCATCGAGATCGCCCACGCTGAGATCGTTGGGCGAGTAGGTGTAGGCCTCCCCGCTGGGCGTCGTTCCGGCCGCCGGGCGGCTCAGATTGATCGTCCAGTAGGGGTTGGACCAGGTCGGCTTGGCCGGGTTGGCCGCGCGCTCGACGCCGTTCACCACCGGTCGAACCGTGTAGGCCGCGCTGGTGCTGCCGGCGGCGTCGAAGAAGCTGGTACTGGCCGTGATCGGCGAGCCGTTCAGGCGGGTGCCGTTGCGGTAGACGTTGAAGCCGATCGCGCTGGGATCGTCGCCGAGCAAACGCCAGCTGACGAAGATGCCGTTACCAGAAGGCAGGGCGACCACACCGCGGTCCAGGTATTCAGCCTGGCGTGCGGCCAGAGCAGGCGCGGTCAGCGTGCAGGCCAGCAGGCCGGTGCTAATGGCGAGGCGCAGGGCGACAGTGAGCGTATGTGGAAGCATGGCGGACAGTTCTCCGGAATTCGTTAGACGATCGATGAAGTTCAGGCGCCGGACGCAGCGGCGCAGCAAGGGCCCGGGGGCGCCGCCCGATCGATGCGACACAGGCCGACGCCGCGCAGGTCGGAGGACCCACGCGCAGCCAGCCTCGACATCTCGGAATGCGCAGCCCCCTGCGCGAGGCAGGCCGCGACACACGCCCGCTCTCCCCGCCGCCATGCTGCACGCAGAAACATTTGGTCACATCACCGTTCATGCCCCCGACCCGGCCGCTCGACGCCCGGACCCGAGATCCCTCACGTTCGCCGACGTTCGCCAATAGCCACCGGTGTCATATGTCGATGTCTATCGGGATCATCGGAACTCTCGATGCGCGCCGACCGCGCCCCGTCGGTCGGCGCCTCGGCGGCGGCGGATCTCCCGGATGGACACGGCGCGCGGCTGGGGCTCAGCGCCTAAAGAGGTGGAACGCCAAGGACGCGCTTTGCGCGGCCTTGCAGCATTGTGGACACTGCAGCGTCCCTGGCCCTTTACGACCTTCCATGCCGCGCAAGAAAAGCGATGACTTCGTTCCCCATCCGCGCTACGGCGACGAACCCCGCCTGACCGGGCTGAACCCCAAGGAAAACTCGGGGACTGGCAAGGTCTACCTGCACTGGCACTCCCCCAGCGAGGTGCGCGTTCCAAACACGGCCATCGCCGCGGACACCTCGCGCCAGCTCCAGCCGACGATTGCCGTGACCCACTACTTCGACAGCCGGCGCCGCTGCGTCGACTGTCGAGACTCGTTCCTGTTCTTCGCCGCCGAGCAGAAGTACTGGTACGAGGTGCTGGGGTTTCCACTGGAATCCAACTGCGTGCGCTGCGTGCCCTGCCGGAAGAAGCAACGCGGTCTGGAAACGCAGCGCCAGCGCTACGAAGACCTGTTCGCGCTTGAGGATCGAACCGCGAATCAGGACATCGAGCTTGTCGAGTCTGCGCTGACCCTTGTCGCCGCCGGCATGTTCGGTACGCGAACGCTGGAGCGGATGCGCTCGCTACTGAAACAGGCGGAGCCGCATCGAAAGCTTGAGGGGCTCTGGCGGCGCTTGCGTGAGATCGAGGAAGCCAGCCGCTGACTCACACCCACCCCGAACAAATCGGATAGCGCCGCTCGCGCCCGAAGGCCCGCCGCGACACCTTCGGGCCCGGCGCGGCCTGACGGCGCTTGTACTCGCTGCGGAAGACCAGCTTTGCGACGCGCTCGACCGTGGCGGGCTCGAAGCCTTGGGCGATGATCTCGGCCTGCGACTGCTCCAGATCGATGAAGCGGAACAAGATCGCGTCGAGTACTTCGTAGGGCGGCAGCGAATCCTGATCGACCTGACCGGGCTTGAGTTCAGCCGAGGGCGCTCGTTCGATCACGCCGCGCGGGATGACCTCAACCTCGCGGTTGCGCCATTCGGCCAGCGCGTAGACCTCGGTCTTGTAGACATCCAGCAGGGGCGCGTAGGCGCCGCACATGTCGCCATAGATGGTCGCGTAGCCGACCGCGTACTCGCTCTTGTTGCCGGTGGTGAGCAGCAGCGCGCCCTCCAGATTCGACAGCGCCATCAGCAGCGCGCCGCGCGAGCGCGACTGCAGATTCTGTTCGGTCAGATCACTGTCGCGGCCCTTGAGCACATCGCCGAGGCTGTGCAGAAAGCCCGCGAACGGCGGCTCGATCGGCAGGGTCAGCAGGCGCACGCCCTGGTTCAGTGCCTGCCGCGCAGCGAGATCCTGGCTGAGCTCGGAGGTGTAGCGCGAGGGCAGGCGAACCGCGGTGACGTTCTCAGCGCCCAGGGCATCGACCGCAATCGCCAGCACCAGGGCAGAGTCGATGCCGCCGGACAGGCCCAGCAGCACCTTCGAAAAGCCTGATTTGCGCACGTAGTCGCGGGTCCCGCGTACCAGCGCGCCCCAGGTCTGCGCAGCGCGCGAGGTATCGGCATTCACCGGCCAGACCATCGGCACCAGCTGACGCTTGGCGGCGTCGAAACCCGCCAGCAGCAGATGCTCGGCGAAACTCTCGGCCGCCGCATGCAGCGAGCCATCGCCATCGGCGAGCTGGCTGGCACCGTCGAAGACCACGGCGTCCTGGCCGCCGACCGCATTGGCATAGGCCAGCGCCAGGCCACTGGCCTGCGCCTGCCGCGCCAGCAGGGCCGCGCGCTCGGCCAGCTTGTCGGCCTCATACGGAGAGGCATTGGTGATCACGCACAGCTGCACGCCCTGCCCCACTCGTTCAGCGAGTGGCGCCTCGTGCCAGATGTCCTCGCAGATCAGCAGGCCGACGCGCACGCCGGCAACCTCGAACACGCCGCTGCCGGCACGATCGTTCAGCGCCGGCACGAAATAGCGCTTCTCGTCGAACACCGCGTAGTTGGGCAGGCGCTGCTTGACGTAGCGGGTGATCAAACGGCCGTCGCCGATCACGCTGGCGACATTGCACAGGTCGCCGTCGATGCGCTGCGGATGGCCGACCACGGCGGTGATGCCCTGCACCTGCGGGATCAACGCATCGACCGCTGCCTCGCAGGCCTCAAGGAAGCTCGGACGCAGCAGCAGATCTTCGGGCGGATAGCCGCAGATCGCGAGCTCGGGAAACACCACCAGATCCGCCGCAAGCTCATCGCGGGCACGCAGGATCAGCTCAAGAATGCGCGCGGCGTTGGCGCTGACGGCACCGACGGGGAAGTCGAACTGGGCGAGGGCGAGGCGCATGGGCGGAGGCGAATGGGGAAAGCGGAGCAGTGTAGTGCGACGGGCTTCGCACGCGATGCTGAATCGCGCCGGTTGAGCAGCGACCAAGTGCCAACTTGGGCACGGGAAGCGAGGGAGCGAGTTGGATGACGAGGACAACGAGGCCTACAACGGCTTCGTGATGGCGGTGTCCAGCCTGATGTCGACCCAGAAGGCGGGGTTCTACCGGCCAGGGGCTGAGGACACGATTGCGGGAGCGCGCTCCCGCTTCGGCCGTGCCGACGGCAAACTGCCATGCCCAGCCGATGGAACGCGTAGACACTGGAATGAGTCTGCGGCGTCAGCCGCGTCGGTCGGGTTCGCCGCAGCATAGGCGGGTCGAGACCCACTGCAAGTTCTGTGGTGAGTCAAGACGCCCCGAAGGGGTACCGCGGTGGTTCAAAGACCCACCCTATGGCTCGCAGCGGGATTGGGATCATCAGCTCCGCATACGCGGCCGCTTGAACGGAGTCGGGGCCGTACACACAAAGGCCGCCCGAAGGCGGCCTTTGCATGCAAGCACGCTACAGCCTGCGCTTACTTGTTCATCAGCTCGAACAGCGCCTTGCCGAGGTCGGCCGGGCTGCGCACGGTCTTCACACCGGCGGCTTCGAGTGCAGCGAACTTGCCGGCCGCGGTGCCCTTGCCGCCGGAGGCGATCGCGCCGGCGTGGCCCATGCGCTTGCCGGCCGGGGCCGACGCGCCGGCGATGAAGCCGACCACGGGTTTGGTCACGTAGCTCTTGATGAACTCGGCCGCTTCTTCTTCGGCGCTGCCGCCGATCTCGCCGACCATGATGATGCCTTGGGTCTGCGGATCGTCCTGAAAGAGCTTCAGCGCATCGATGAAGTTGGTGCCGTTGATCGGGTCACCGCCGATGCCGATACAGGTCGACTGACCCAGGCCGACGTCCGTGGTCTGCTTGACGGCTTCATAGGTCAGGGTGCCGGAGCGGCTGACGATGCCGACCTTGCCGGGCAGATGGATGTGGCCGGGCATGATGCCGATCTTGCATTCGCCGGGGGTGATCACGCCGGGGCAGTTCGGGCCGATCAGCACGACATCGTCGTAACCGTTCAGCACGTTCTTGACCCGCAGCATGTCGAGCACCGGGATGCCTTCGGTGATGCAGACGATGACGCGGATGCCGGCGTCGGCCGCTTCGAGAATGGCGTCGGCCGCAAACGGCGGTGGCACGTAGATGACCGAAGCATCGGCGCCGGTGGCGTCGACGGCTTCCTGCACGGTGTTGAACACCGGCAGGCCGATGTGCTCGCTGCCGCCCTTGCCGGGGGTGACGCCGCCGACGACCTTGGTGCCGTAGTCGAGCATCTGCTGCGCGTGGAAAGTGCCCTGCTGGCCGGTGAAGCCCTGCACGATCACCTTGGTATTGGAGTTGACCAGAACGCTCATGGGTCTTGGATCCTTGGGTGGGTTCCGGCCCGCCGCGCGCTCAGCGCCGCGGCAGGCCTGCGGCGATTACTTGCGGATGGAGGCGACGGCCTTGCTGGC
Organism: Aquimonas sp.; assembly: GCF_044377145.1. Taxonomy (NCBI): domain Bacteria; kingdom Pseudomonadati; phylum Pseudomonadota; class Gammaproteobacteria; order Lysobacterales; family Lysobacteraceae; genus Aquimonas; species Aquimonas sp. Next base: position 54,418 of record NZ_JBILJQ010000007.1, on the reverse strand, counting down.
ACCGTCATTGAGGTCATCCGCGGGGGTGATGGCAAGCCCGCTGTTGCGCAGCAGCTCCTTGCCCTTCTCCACATTGGTGCCCTCAAGACGCACGATCACCGGCACCTTGACCTGCACTTCCTTGACCGCGGCGATGATGCCCTCGGCGATCATGTCGCAGCGGACGATGCCGCCGAAGATGTTCACCAGGATGGCCTCGACCTTGGGCGAGGACAGGATCAGCTTGAAGGCCTCGGTAACGCGCTCCTTGGTGGCGCCGCCGCCGACATCCAGGAAGTTGGCCGGCTCGCCGCCCGCCAGCTTGATCACGTCCATCGTCGCCATCGCCAGACCCGCACCGTTGACCATGCAAGCGATGTTGCCGTCCATGGTCACGTAGTTCAGGTCGTGTTGGCTGGCCAGCACTTCGGTCTCGTCTTCCTGGCGGATATCGCGCATCGCCACCAGCTTGGGCTGGCGGAAGCTGGCGTTGTCGTCCGAGTTGACCTTGCCGTCGAGCGCGACCAGGTCACCCTTGTCGTCGATCGCCAGCGGGTTCAATTCGACCAGCGACAGGTCGCGGGCCAGGAACAGGTTGTACAGGCCGATCATCAGCTTGGTCAGCTGGCCGACCTGCTTCGGGTTCAGGCCCAGCGCAAAGCCGAGCTTGCGGCAGTGGTAGGGCTGCACGCCTTCGACGAAGTTGACGATCAAGGTCTGGATCGCTTCCGGGGTTTCCTCGGCGACCTTTTCGATCTCGACACCGCCCTCGGAGGACGCGATGAAGGTGATCGCCTTGGCGCCGCGGTCGACCAGCACGGAGAGGTAAAGCTCCTTGGCGATGTCGGTGGCTTCGGTGATCAGCACAGTGTCGACCGGCAGTGCGACGCCGCCGGACTGGTAGGTTTCCATGCGCGTGCCGAGCATGCGCTTGGCGGCTTCGCGGACGTCGTCATAGGTCTTGACCAGCTTGACGCCGCCGGCCTTGCCGCGGCCACCGGCGTGGATCTGCGCCTTCACCACCCAGTGGTTGCCGCCCAGCTTCTTGGCCGCGTCAACGGCCTCTTCGGGCGTGCGGGCGATGAAACCTGCGGGGACGGCGATGCCGAATTCGGCAAACAGCTCTTTGGCCTGATACTCGTGGAAGTTCATGCTGCACCTGGCTTCGGGGGAGGGCCCGACGCGCGCGATTCGGCGTCGGAAGGAGCGACGCGTCGTGGACAAACCGGCGCGTGACAGCGCGGCATTGTCGCCGTTCAGGCCGCAGAAGCCAAGCAAACCAAGGTGGGGCGCTTTCAAACCCCGCGAACACCCGTCAACTCGATCTCGGTTGGCGTGCCGGATCAGTAGGCATGCCCGTTACGCCCGGGGCGAGAACCCCGGCAGGCCACCCACCCACGTGCAGGGCTCAAACACACAAACGACAACGCCCGGCACAGGGCCGGGCGTTGTGGGACTACGAACTGCGGTCGCTTCAGAAGCTCAAGCGCGGACCGAAGAAGTATTGCTCGACACCATCACCGAACTTGACGTCAGCGATCAGGCCCCAGCTCTTGTTGATGTTGTACTGGCCGCCGATGCGGCCATAGCTGTCGCCACCGCCGCCATCCGGACGCTCGTAGCCGGCGAAGATGTAGCCCTCGAACTGCGGAGCCAGCTGGCTGCGGACGCCGACTTCACTGAAGTAGGACTCGCCATCCAGGTTGATTCCCAACGGGCCGGCCAGGTCGAACTTGCTGTAACCCAGGCGTGCCACCAGATCGGTGCTCTGATTCAGCGAATGCGCGTAGCCGAAACCGAGGTTCCAGCTGTCGGCGTCGACCCGGGCGCGATCGATGTCCAAGGCTTCGTAGCCACCGAAGGCGTGAAAACCCGCACCAATCGCGATCGAGCCGTTGACAACATAGCCGTCGGTTTTTGCGCCAAGGCCGTTGACGCGCGAGTAGCCGCCTTCGACGTAGCTGTAGGAAAGATCGCTGGCTGTGGCAGCGAAGGGCAGTGCGGCCAGCAGGCCGAGTGCAAGGATGGAACGCTTCATGCGTGGAACCTCCGTGTGATTGTCGTGGCCGCCTATCGGGGCAGCGGGGCGGAGTCTTGCGAGCGGCGATTGACGTTGGCCTGAACGGCCCGGATTCACCGGCTGCCGCAGTGGGCGCGCGTTCATCCGCCGACATCGCAGCGGCAGCGGGCGCAACAACGGCGGGCTGAGCACGCGGCATGCTTCGATGCGCTCCCAGACTTTCTCGTGGAAGTCATAGGCCACCGTGTTGCACAGCGGCTCGACGACGGCGAGCGCGCCAACGACCACGGCATCAGCGGTCAAGGCGTAGCCGACCGCGAACGCGACGCTGAAATGGACCAGGGCGAAACTGGCTGACTTGGCCGTAACGGGTGCGAACAGCGCACGGCGCTCGACTCCGGTGTCGCGCTGTCGGCACAGGAAGCAGCGCGCTGCACGCTCGACTTCGCCCGCACCGCCGCCTTCGTGCGGGCGCTCGCCGCGGTGATCCTCAAGCGTATGCGCCGGGCATCACCTTTGAATGTGTTGTACGCCGGCTGCGGCCCGTTCGCGACGCTGGCGCACCCGGAGCTCGAGTTCGACCCGCTCGCAGCGCGCGTGCGGATCGCACCCACCGCTTTGCTGGAGCTCTCACGCGACAGCCTGCCCGCGCTGCCCTCAGCGCTTGAGCCGGCCACCACCCGAATCCCCCTGCCAGCCTTGCGCATGCCCGATGTGCTGCCGACCGATCTGCAGCTGATGCTGACGACCTGTATCGAGCCGAGCGCGATCGATGTGCTGGGTGACTATGAGTCGGGTCTCACCTGTCCGAAATTCCTGTCGAACCCGGGCTTGATCCGCAGAGGCAAAGTGCTGCGGGTGGCGTATCGGCTGGGCCGCGATCCGGGCTTCGAAATCCGGCGCTGAGGCGGCCGACGCAGGCAACGCACACATGCACCCCGACGGCGCACGAAACGTGCGCCGTCGGGACTCGATAAGAGGTGCGAAGTCGGCCTGTAAGCCGGGTTCTGTCGAGGACCGTCATTCCTCTAGGCCCTGCGTCACCGCAGGGCTCAAGCAACCTACCCGAAGGCAACGCGGGCCGCGCCAACGCCTTCCTATTTGGTCTTGCTCCGGATGGGGTTTGCCGTGCCGTCCCTGTTGCCAGGTCCGCGGTGCGCTCTTACCGCACCGTTTCACCCTTACCACGCATGTCCGAGGACACCGTTCGGCGGTCTGTTCTCTGTTGCACTTTCCGTCGGCTCGCGCCGCCCAGGCGTTACCTGGCATCCCGCCCTATGGAGCCCGGACTTTCCTCGAAGGTGGCAAGCACCCTCGCGACGGTCCAGCCAACTTCGCGCTGCGGAGTCTACGCGCTCTCGTCGGTGACCGCCGAATACAGCACCTTGCGCGGCGCGCCGGACAGCTCTGCGGCAATCCGCGCCGCCTTCGACGCCGGCAGATGCTCGCGCAGCGCGGCGAAGATCCGCTGGCCCTCACGCAGCGCGGCATCGGCGTCCTCCGGTGCGCCTTCGATGATCAGCACGAACTCGCCGCGCTGCTGGTTGGGGTCGGCCTGCAGCGCGTTGATCAAACGGCCCAGGTCGCCGTCGAGCACGGTTTCGAACAGCTTGGTCAGCTCGCGCGCGATCACCGCCGGACGCTGCGCACCGAACACGGCGGCGGCGTCCTGCACGCATTCAAGAATGCGATGGCTGGATTCGTAGAACACCAGCGTGCGCGACTCGGCCAGCAACCCCTGCAGACGCTCGCGTCGCGCTGATGACTTGGCCGGCAGGAAGCCCTCGAAGGCGAAGCGGTCGGCCGGCAGCCCGGCCACCGACAAGGCCGCGATCAGCGCCGACGGCCCCGGCAGCGGACTGACCTTCAACCCGGCCGCGCGGGCTGCGCGCACCAGCCGAAAGCCGGGATCACTGATCAACGGCGTACCGGCATCGGAGATCAGCGCGATCTGCTGACCGGCCTGCAGGCGCTCCAGCACGGTCGCGATCTGCGACTCCTCGTTGTGGTCATGCAATGCCATCAATGGCCGCTTGAGGCCCTTGGCGGCCAGCAGCTGCTGGCTGTGGCGGGTGTCTTCGGCGCAGATCAGGTCGGCCTCGGCCAGGCAGCGCAGCGCGCGCGGCGAGAGATCATCAAGATTGCCGATCGGGGTGGCGACGACGTGGAGACAGCCGGGGGGTGAGGTGCTCATGGAGCGAAGTCTAGGGCGCGTGGACGCGGGATTGGGAATTTGGGAGTGGGGAATGAACGGCCGCTGCCGCCGCGTGCAGCCGACTGGATCGTTTGGGCGCGGCAACAAAACTGGCGGGGACCTGCGCGATCCCGATTCCCGATTCCCCAATCCCGAATCCCCGCCCCCAACCCAAGGCACTACACTGCGCGCCTGTCCAAAACACGGTTCGGCCTGCCTATGACCTGCTTCCGTCCCCTGCTCTGCGCGCTGCTGCTGGCCCTGATGACAAGCGCCTGCGACAGCCTGCCGACTCGCTCCGGCCCCTCGCCGGAGGTGCAGATGGCCGAGCGCCTGTATGCCGAAGGAGACTTCCCGGCCGCCGCGCAGGCGTTTCTCGATGCCGGCCAGCGCAGCCGCTCGCAGCGCGACGCGCTGACCTTGCGCGCGGCCGAAGCCTGGCGCGAGGACGGTCAGATCGAACAGGCGCGCGCCTTGGTCGAGGTCATCGGCGAACGTCGCCTGCAGCCCGACGAACTGCAGCGCTTGAACCTGCTGCGCGCCGAGCTGGCCGTGCTCGACCGGCAGCCGCAGCGCGCCCTCGACGTGCTCGCTGCACCCGCCGAGCAGTGGCCCGAGAACCAGCGCGATCGCGTGCACTTCCTGCGCGCCCAGGCGCATGCGGGGCTGGATCAGGCGTTTGAGGCGGCCCAGGAGCGTGCCGCGCTGGAGGCCTATCTGGCGCCGGCCGAGCGCACCGAGAACACTGAAGCGATCGTGTCTCTGCTGGGTCAGCTGCGTCCGGCCGACCTGCAGCGCGCCAGCAGCCGGCTGACTCGCAGCGCGCCACTGTACGACCACGCCGCGCGCCAGCTGCGCGCACTTGGCCTGGCGATGCCCAATGCCAGCGGCGACGGCAGCCGCGGCGACAGCGGCAGTCGTGCGCGCCGTGTCGCCCTGCTGTTGCCGCGCAGTGGGCCCCTCGCCGCCGCCGGTGAGGCGGTTCGCGATGGCTTCATGAGCGCGTATTTCAGCGACACCGGCGAACGCCCGGAGCTGGTGTTCTACGACGCCGGCGAAAGCGTCGAGCAAAGCCTGCAGGCCTACCGCAATGCCGCTGCCGATGGCGTGGATCGCGTGGTCGGGCCGCTGTCGCGCGAGGCGGTCGGCGCGCTGTTCGAGCTGGGCACTCTGCAGGTGCCGCTGCTGGCCTTGAACCGCGGCACGGTGACACCGCCGCCGGGCAGCCAGAGCTTCGCCCTGAGCCCTGAAGACGAAGGCAACGCCGCTGCCGAGCGCCTGCTGGCGCTGGGCTACCGGCGCATCATCATCGCCAACGGCGGCGACGAGCATGCGCGCCGCGTGCTGTCGGCCCTGCTGCCGGCGTTCGCCCGCGGTGGCGGCATCGTCGCTGCCGAGATCACGCCGCCGCAGGGCAGCCCCGACTACTCCGGTGCAATCCGTCAGGCGATCAACAGTGCCGGCATGCGCGCCGCGCCGGAAGGCGATTCGGAAGGCGCGCCGGACGCCGGCGCCACCGTCGGCGCGCTCAGCGTCGACGCCGATGCGTTCTATCTGGCGATGCGCTTCGAGCAGGCGCGCCTGCTGGTGCCGCAGCTGCGCATCGCCGGCATCTTCGATCGGCCCCTGCTGGCCACCTCGCAGATCCGTCCCGCCGAGGGCAGCGTGCGCATGGACCGCGACTTCGACGGCATCGAATTCACCGATCTGCCGTGGATGATCGGCACCCGCATCACCGGCCTGCCGGTGCCCGACGACAGCCGCGCGCTGGGTTCCGCGCGCGGCGCATCGGCGCGCCTGTTCGCGTTCGGCATCGATGCCTATCGGGTGCTGGCCGCCCTGCCGGCGATGTCACGGATGCCCGGTACGGCGATCGATGGCGCCACTGGCAGCCTCAGCCTGGACGACTTCGGCCAGATCCTGCGCAGCCCCGGCTGGGGTCGCTTCGAGGGCGCACGGGTGCGGCCGGTGCCGGGTCGTGAGTCCAGCGGCGGCTTCGATGCCGGCAGCGCCTTCCGCTGAGGGCCAGCGCCGCGAAGCCCAGGCCCTGCGCCATCTGCAGACGGCCGGGCTGAAGCTGCGCGCGGCCAATGTGCGCTATCGCTACGGCGAGCTCGACCTGGTGATGGACCATGGCGAGGTGCTGGTGTTCGTCGAAGTGCGCTATCGACGCAGCGGCAGCCACGGCGGCGCAGCGGCGTCGATCAGCCCGTCCAAGCAGCACAAGCTGCTGCTGGCTGCGCAGGCCTTTCTGGCCGCCCATCCGGCGCTGGCGCAGCGGCCGTGCCGGTTCGATGTGCTGGCGATCGAAGGCGAGGCCAGCATCGACTGGCTGCGCAACGCGTTCTACTTCGACGGCTGATACTCCCCCGCCAGCGCGCTTGACCAATGCGCCTTGCCGCCTGCGCCGACGCTCGCGCATCATCGCGGGCAGTCCTTCCCAAACCGCGGCGGCCGCCCCTATGAGCACACCCACCTATCCCGAATTCATCTGGCAGAACGGGCAGATCAAGCCCTGGGCGGAGGCCACCACCCATGTGATGGCGCACGCGCTGCACTACGGCTCCTCGGTGTTCGAGGGCATCCGCAGCTACGAAACCCCGAACGGCCCGGCGATCTTCCGCCTCACCGACCATCTGACCCGGCTGTTCCACTCGGCCAAGATCTACGACATCCCGATGCCGTTCGACCTGGCAACCCTGTGCGCGGCCAGCCGCGAAGTGCTGAAGCGCAACGGCCTCGGCAAGGGCTACCTGCGCCCGATCGCCTACCGCGGCCTGGGCGGGTTCGGGCTGTCGGCCGACTGCCCCACCGATGTCGCCATCGCCGCCTGGAACATGGGCGCCTACCTCGGTGCCGGTGTGCTGGAGCAGGGCATCGATGCCTGCGTGTCGAGCTGGCAGCGGATGGCGCCCAACACCATCCCGACCGGCGCCAAGGCCGGCGGCAACTATCTTTCGGGCCAGTTGATCGCGCGTGAGGCGCGCCGGCTCGGCTTCGGCGAAGGCATCGCCCTGGCCTCGACCGGCCTGCTCAGCGAGGGCGCCGGGGAGAACCTGTTCCTGGTCTTCAACGGCGCCCTGCACACCACCCCGGCCTCGGCCGCGATTCTCAACGGCATCACCCGCCACAGCCTGATGACCCTGGCCCGCGACCACGGCATCGAAGTGGTGGAGCGCGACATGCCGCGCGAGTATCTGTACCTCTGCGACGAACTGTTCATGTGCGGCACGGCCGCCGAGATCACTCCGATCCGCAGCGTCGACGGCAAGCCGGTCGGCGCCGGCAAACCGGGGCCGCTGACCCAGCGCATGCAGGAGCTGTTCTTCGGCCTGTTCGACGGCCGCACCCCGGACCGCTACGGCTGGCTCGAAGCAATCGGCTGAGAACGTTTGACAACGACACCGTCAGCCGCTCGCCGGGCTGACGGTGCAGGTCTTGCATACGGCTGAATGGTTTCCCGTCGCGGCCCCATTCCTTGACCGCAGCAGCGCCCAACGTCGGCACACCCAGCCAGACTCACCTGCGCGTCTTCCTGCTTGTAGCGCTGGCACTGGCCGCTGTACTGCGTCCGCTGGCGGCGGCTGAGCGCAAACCGCTGGACCAGTATTTCCAGGAAACCTGGACCACCCGCGAAGGCCTGCCGCACAACAGCGTCAATGCGATCACCCAGACCGCCGATGGCTACCTGTGGATCGGCACCTGGGAAGGCGTCTCACGCTACAGCGGTCACGGCTTCCGCACCTTCGATCGGCGCTTAATACCCGAGCTGCCGGATTCCGGCATCCATGGCCTGTACGTCGAAGCCGACGGCAGCCTGCTGATCGCCGGTGCGCGCGGCGGAATGTCGCGCTACAGAGACGGCGTGTGGAGCCCGCTGCCGCAAGCCCCCACCCTGATCAACCGGCTGCTGCGCGATCGCAACGGCAGCCTCTGGGCCGGAATGTCCAACGGCGGCCTGATGCAGATCGACCCCGAGGGCCGGCGCCAGTACTTCGCGGTCGACCCAGATTCCGGCGGCGGCCGGGTGCACGCCCTGCTGGAGGATCGCCTGGGCCGGATCTGGGTCGGCAGCTCGCACGGGCTGAAACGGATCGTCGACGATCAACTGGTGCCCGCGCCCGATCGCAGCGGTCGGCTGGGCAGCGCACGCGTGCTGTCCCTGCTGACCGACGCCGGGGGCCACCTGCTGGCCGGCACCGAACGCGGTCTGTACGTATCGGTGCAGCCGCTGGCCGCCGCTGCCGACCCTGATCTCAGCTTCGTCGCGCGCGAACCGGAGCTCGCCACTGATGCGATCGCCAGCCTGCTGATCGACCGCCGCGGCGACCTGTGGATGGGCACGATCAATCAAGGACTGTTTCGCCGCAGCCCGCTCGGCCTCGAACAACTCGATACCCGCGCCGGCCTGCCCAACAGCCGCGTGCTCGATCTGTTCGAGGACCGCGAGGGCAGCCTGTGGATCGGCACCAATGGCGGCCTGCTGCGGCTTGGGGACGCCCCCTTCTCCAGCGTCAGCCTTCGCAACGGGCTGTCGGACGATTTCGTGCGCAGCCTGCTTGAACTGCCCGACGGCCGGCTGCTGGTGGGCACCAGCCGGGGGCTGAACATCGTAAGCGCTGATGGCAGTGCGCAGGTCTGGGATTCCGCGGACAGCCTGGACCAGCTTTCGGTACTGAGCTTGGCACCCGCCGCACGCGGGGGATTCTGGGTCGGCACCTATGCAGAAGGCGTAATGCGCGTCGAACACGGGCGGGTGGTCGAGCAAATCGGCATCGACCAGGGCCTGCCTTCCAACGAGGTTCGCGCACTGCTGGAGGATCGTGATGGAAGCCTGTGGATGGGCACCACGCAGGGCCTGGCCCATCTTCGAGAGGGGCGCGTGGCGGCAATCAACGTCACCGACGGACTGCCCGACAACTTCATCGTCAGTCTGCTGCATGACTCCACGGGTGCGCTTTGGGTGGGCACCGGCAAGGGCCTGGTGCGGCTGCATGCCGGGCGCATGGAGACCATCAGCCTGGCGGCTGCCGCAGGCGCCGAATCGGTCTACTCCATGCGCGAGGATCGGGACGCGGGCGTGCTGTGGCTCGCGACCGACCGTGGTTTGCTGCGTCTGCGCCTCAGCGATCGTCAGATGGGTATCCTCGGCCATGCCAACGGACTGCCATTCGAAAAGTTCTTCAGCAGCACGGACGACGGCGCCGGCGGCCTGTGGCTGGCTGGCAATGCCGGCGTGCTTCGGATCGACCGCGAGCAGGCGCACAGGGTGGCCAGCGGGCAGAGCAGCCAGCTGAGCTACGAACAGTTCGCCGAGGCCGACGGCATGCTGAGTGCGCAGTGCAACGGCGGCTCCTGGCCGTCGGCACTGCTGCGTGCGGATGGCTCGATCTGGGTCGCCACCGCACTCGGCGCGGCTCACATCGATCCGAGCCGGCTTGAGGACTTCGCCCAGCGCACACCACCGGTAGTGATCGAATCGGTGCAGGCCGATGGCAGCGAGCTGGCGCTGACGCCAACGATCCTGATTCCCGCTGGCACCAGCCGGATTGAAATCGCGTTTGCCGGCCTGGCCTTTGTAATGCCGCAGCGGGTGCGCTACCGCTATCGTCTGGAGGGCTTCGACCGCGATTGGATCGAACGCGGCGCGCAGGGCACTGCCGCGTTCACCAACCTGGGCCCAGGCAACTACGTTCTGCATGTTCAAGCCGCGCACACCAGCGGCCAATGGAACCCGCAGGCTGCGCGGCTGAGCCTGCAGATCGCACCGCTCTGGTGGCAGCGCTGGAGCACCCGCGCCGCCTTCGGCCTGCTGCTTTCGCTGCTGATCTTCAGCATGGTGCAGCATCGGCTGCGACGCCTGCGGCAGCGCGAAGCGCGGCTGCTCGAGCTGGTCGAAGAGCGCACCCGTGCGCTCAGCACCCAGACCGAGCGCCTGATCGCCGCCGACAGCGAGAAAAGCTGCCTGCTCGAACAGCTGCAGCGACAGTCCGAAGCCTTCGCGCGTCAGGCCCGCGAAGACCCGCTGACCGGCCTCGCCAACCGTCGCGCGCTCGACGAGCTGCTGGCCTACGAATTCGCGCGCGCGGAGCGCTCCGACCAGCCGCTGTGCGTCGCGCTGGTCGACATCGATCACTTCAAGCGGGTCAACGACGAGCATTCGCATGCGGTCGGCGATGCTGTGCTCAAGACGATGGCCGAGCGCATGCGCGAGCTGTGTCGCGACATCGATACCGTCGCCCGCTGGGGCGGCGAGGAGTTCGCCGTGCTGCTGCCCAACACCCGACTGTCGGACGCACTCAGTGTCTGCGAGCGCATGCGCGCCGGCATCGACAAACTCGACTTCGACACCGCGGTGCCCGGCCTGCACATCACCATCAGCATTGGTCTGGCCTCGCATGAGGGCCATGTCGACTACGACCGCATGCTGTCGCAGGCGGACGCTGCGCTGTACGCAGCCAAGAGCTCCGGCCGCAACCGGGTGGCGTGTTGAAGCCCATTCGCGCCAGTGGAACCGGCGCCACCCCGGCGCGCGTCAGCGTTGCCGCTGAGGTCCGCAGCAAGGGCGGTCTCACGGCTCCGAGCAGGCGCTCGATGGCGGGCGCAAGCGTGTACGATTCTGGCGTTCATCGCCGGCCCGGCCCGCATGCCTACTGACCCGAACAATTCCGGCTCTGGCAGCTCTGGCAGCTCGGGCGCGCCCCGCGCGGCACCGTCGGAGATTGCGCGCGAGACGCTCAAGCAGCTTGCTGCGCGTCGCCTGCCGCCCACGCCCGAGAACTACCAGCGCGTCTACCAGCAGATCGTTGGCGAGGAAGCACCCGACGTCTTCCCGGCCGAAGCCCTGCGCGGCGTCGCCAACGCGCTGCCGCGCGGCAATCCGTCGCTGCTGGCGGTCGCGCGCCAGTTCGAGCGCGCCATCGCCCACGGCAGTTGGGCCAGCCTGCGCAATGGCTTGTCCAGCGCGCTGCAGGACGCCTTCGATACCGAACTGCCCTGGGCCAGCCTGCTGCTGGATCTGCTGCGCGAGCTCGACTCCGAGCGCGCCATCAATGAGCGCTCGGTACGCCTGCAATCCTTGCTGCAGGTGCTGGCACTGCCGCTGGAGTCGGTCCAGATCCACCGCCGTCTGGACGCTCTGCTGCGCGACTGGCGACGTGGCTACCGCGCTCCGCCACCGCCGAACCCGGGCGATGGCTTCAGCGCGCTGTTGGGCAACCTGCTGCGCAGCGGCGTAGCGCCCATGCTGGCCGCGCAGCCAGCCTTGGCCGAAGAAGCCAGCGAGCTCAGCCAGCGCCTGATGGCGGGCAGCGTGCCCGCTGACGAGGCAACACTGATTCTGCAGCTCAAGCGTCTGGGCGAAGGTCTGGAGCTGGCGCGCGAGTCGGAGGCCAGCCTGCGCGCAGCGTTGATCGAGCTGCTGCGCCTGATCATCGACAACATCCGCCTGCTGGTGGTGGAAGATCACTGGCTGCATGGCCAGATGAGCCTGCTGTCCGAAGCACTCGGCGGCGCGCTCGACATACGCGCGCTGGAGGAAGTCGGCCGCCGCCTGCGCAAGGTGATCGAGAAGCAGGGCGATCTGACCCGCCAGATCGCCGATGCGCAGCAACGCCTGAAGCTGATGCTGAGCGGCTTCATCGATCAACTTGGCCAACTCACCGACAGCACCTCCGGCTACCACGATGTGCTGGCCGACTGTGCGAGCCGGATCGCCGCAGCCGATCACCTCGATCAGCTCGCCGGGCTGGTGCAGGAGCTGCTCGTCCACACCGAAGCGACCCGCGATACGGCAGCGCGCTCGGCGCGCGAACTCGTAGTGCTGCGCGAGCGAGTGGAGGCGGCCAACCAAAGCATGGTCGTGCTGCGGCGCGAGCTGGAAGAGACCAGCCAGCTGGTACGCCACGACCCGCTGACCGGTGCGCTCAACCGCAAAGGCCTGGACGAGGCACTGGCGCGTGAGATCTCGCGCATGCAGCGGATGGGCACGCGCCTGTGCGTCGCCGTGCTCGATGTCGACAACTTCAAAGAGATCAACGACACCCACGGCCACCTGGTTGGCGATGAAGTGCTGCGCCACCTGACCACGGTGCTGCGCGACACCTTGCGCGCCAATGATTCGGTGGTGCGCTACGGCGGCGAGGAATTCGTGCTGCTGCTGCCGGGCATCGGCGCGGAGGAAGCGCAAGCGGTGGTGGTGCGGCTACAGCGCGAGCTGACCAAGCGCTTCTTCCTCGCCAATGCGCACAAGCTGCTGCTGACCTTCAGCGCGGGCGTCACCGACTTCGACGCCCATGAAGACCCAGCGCAGGTCATCGAGCGCGCAGACAAGGCGATGTACGCGGCCAAGCATGCGGGCAAGAATCGGGTGATGGTGGTTTGATTGGCGCGGGGAATGGGGCATCGGGCGTCGGGAATCGTCAGCAGCGGGGTTCGGCCAGATCGGGTTCTCCTGCTCGTGCTGAGCGTCATTCGCCCGCCTCAGGTGCAGATCCAGGTGGAGTCTGGTGCGTCGGTGGCATTGCCAAGCCGGGCGAACGTGGATGATCGAGATCGACCCAGTGCCAACCCTGCACCCTGCCCTGCCGCAGCTGCAGCACGACCGCACCGGGTGCGCCAATCCGGCGTGCGGACGAAAAACTCAGCGCCGGTCCGAGGCCGATATCGCGGCGATGCCAGGTTTCCAGAATCGCGCTGACGCGCTGGCTGTGCACCTCGCCGCCGGCCTCCTCCAGCACGGCTCCCAGGCTGCGGGCGGCCGCCAGCGTCCACAGCTGGGCCAGCGCGTGCTCACGCGGCAGTGGCCGAAGCGCGCCGAGCCTTCTGAACAGCTCTCGGCCAGCGCTTCCCGCCAACTCCACGGTGGGCGGCACCGCCACGTGGACGGAGCCCGGGTAGCGCGCTGCAAGCTCGATCAGGGCCGCGCTCTCCAGCCAGTGAGTCAGAAGCAGAACGCGATCCTCCGGCTGAGTCTGAAGCCACGCTGCCAGCGCCGGGGTTGCACTGCCCTCGTGCAGCAGGGCGACCGAGGGTGATCGCAGCGAGGCAGGCTGGGTGCCGGCCGGCCAGACTTCGACGCCCAGAGCCTGGGCATGCTGACGCAAGGCCTCGGCCCGGGCGTCTGTTCCCGAGTAGAGCGCATACCGCGAAGACTCCGAATCTCCGGCCGATGCGAACAGCGCAATCACCGGCACCCGGTCAGCGGGCTTGGGTGCTGCGTTGACCGGGTCCAGGGCCAGATCCAGGCCGGCCAGCAAGGGCTCGGCGAAGGGCTGATCGAGCTCGAGAAACCGCCATTCGATTCTGCGGTGATAGATGCCACCGCGAACCTCAAGCTCGGCGGCATAGGCCTCCAGTACCGCCCGCATCGCCTGGTTGCGCTGCTGCGCCGCCGGATGCGTGGCCACCGGCAGACGCACTCCAATCTGCACCATCGTCGCCGCCCCCGCGTCCAGCGCGCGCAGGTAGGCAAGCAGGCCGGCCACCTCATTGGCCTGCAGCCGATATCGCGGCATCGCCCAAGCCAGAACCTGTTCGGCGGGATCGAGGCCGTGCTGCAGCGCGCGCGCGAAGCTCTCCTCGCTGTAGCCCGGGCGCCAGCGAAAACGGCCGCCGAGCACCGGATAGGGCTTGTGCAGATGTGACCACAGGATCTGTGGCGCGGCGACACCGCCCTCGATTCGCCCGCGGGCATCGGCGCCGTGGCAGTTCGCGCAGGCGAACAGCTTCGCATCGACCTCGATCTCCGCATCGCCGAGCGTCACCGAAGAGGCGGCGGCGATCTCGCCACGCTCGAACACCGCGGCGCCCAGCGTGCGCAGTTCCGGCTCATCGGCGTGGGCGTACGGCGCAAGCCAGCAGCTGAGCAACACGACTGACCACCACCCTTTGCGCGTGCAAGCCACGGCTCGCAACTAGCGCGCCGCCAACAGGCGCGAGATTTCATCGGCGATCGACTGCGGAGCGCTCATGCCGTCCATGCGCCGCCAGTCGCCACTGCGCGCATCGCCGACCAGCACGAACGAGGTGTGATCCTCTCGATCAGCAGCGTAAGCACCGAGTGCCTTCAATACTGTGTCGATCTCGCTGCGGCCACCGGTGAGTTGGCTCCAGCCCGGTCCGGCACGGTGCTGCTGCGCCCAGGCCTGCAGGCGTTCCGGTGAGTCGTTCAAGGGATCGACGCTGATCGACAGCAGGCGCACCGGCCCGCCGATGGGTTCGCCGATCAGCTCCTGTACGCGTCGGAAATGGCTGCCAAGCAGCGGGCAGACGAACTTGCAGCGGGTGAAGATGAACTGCACGGCGACGATCCGATCCGCAATCAACTCGGGGTAGTAGCGCAGGCTGCGGCCCGAGGCATCGACCAGCTCGACATCGGGGAAATCCAGCTGCAGGGCGGGCGGCGGAGCTTCGGTCGCGCCTTCTTCGGCGCGCAGAGGCGGCGCAGACAGGCTGACCAGCAGCAGGGCGAGCAACAGAGAAGGGCGGTACTTCATGGACTCTCCGGAGCGGGCGGTCTGGCGGACGCGATGGATGCTGCTGCAGTGGATGTTCGAGCGGAGCGCGGCGAGCGGTGCGCTGCGCGCTCCGCGGCTGGCGATCCCCCCTCGATGCGTACGGGAAAGCACTGGACGATCCGCGGCGCATTGACGAACAGCACCAGTTCGTACTCACCGGCGGCCGGGGGCTTCGCCACGGTTTCGTAGCGGCCCGCGGCTTCCCGCTCGCGCAGGCTGCGATCGATCGCCAGCACCGCGCGCGCGGAGCGGTCGCTGGTGCCGAACTGGCCCATGGGTGCGGCCAGCCCCTCCTTGTAGAAGTACACCGCGCGATCGCCCGGATTGGCGATCAGCATGGCTCCGCCGCTCGGCACCGCCGCAAGGCCGGCCGCCGCCACGCTGCGGAAGCCGTCGACAAATCCGCGATCGCCACCGACGGTGTCGAAGGTCGGGATCGGCTGCCCGGCCTGACCGATCGCGGCCAGCGGCACCATCAGCAGCTGGCTGCGATCGCGCAGCCGCAGATAGGCCAGCTCATCGGAGAACGCGATCTGGTCGGGCTGGCCGTCCAGACGCGCGCTTTGCACGATCTGATCCTGCGCGCTGTCGAGGATCGACAGCCGCTGCTGCTGCGGATGCACGATCAGGCCGTAACGGCCTTCGCCCGCAAAGCGGATCAAGCCAGGACCCGGCAGGCTGGGCACGCGCATCACCGGATGCGGGGGGCGCGCGCTGATGGACACCAGCATCCCGTCGCCCACACCGCTGCCTGCCGCCAGGGTCAGATAGAAACGCTGGGCCAGCGCTGAAAACGCCGCCGACAGCGGAGGAGTATCGAGTTCGATCCGACGCTGCAGGCGACGGCTCAAGCCATCGATCAACACCAGCATGCGCGACTCGCGATGGCCCACGACCAGGCGTCGTCCGTCGGTCGAACTCAACAGCTCGGTCGGCGGCCCGAGTTCGGCCGGATGGGTCTCGATCTGCGCGCGAACCTCCAACGTCGCCGCGTGGAGCGCGACCACGCCGCCATCCACGGCGACCCACAGATGCCGCTCATCGGCGTCCAGCAGCAAAGCGCCGGTACGTCGCTTGCCGAGCTCGACCGTTTCGAGCGACCAGTCCTGCAGGTCGAGGCGGGCCACCTGTGCGGCGCCAGGCAGACTCAGATAGACACGGCGCTGTTGCCGGTCCAGAACCCAGTCAAATGCGGGCGCCGGCAGATCGATATGGGCCAGCTCACGCGCGCCGCCGAATCCGAAGTTCGGCTCGACCGCGCTCAAGGAGGCGTCCTCGTTGAGCACCAATACTTCATAGCCGTTGAGGTCGAGTTCTGGCCGGGCAAACAGGCTGCCACCGAGCAGGCTGCGCGCCTTGTGCCGGCATATCGAATGCTCCGAACCCGCCGCATCACGCTCAGCCGATGCTTCCGACGGGTCGCGACTGACCAGCCACGCCGCCGGTCGCAGCCCACTCAAGCCAGTGCCGGCAGTGGCATCGCGCAGCTCAAGTGCGACCTGCAGGGTCGCTTCAGCAGTCTGCGCGGTGTGCAGTTCGATCCGCACGCCCTGCTGCTCGGCCTGTTGGACCTGGTCCAAGGCCCGAGCCGCCGGCCCGAGCGCGATCAGGCCAGCGAAGGCGATGCATGCAAACACAGCCCTGCCCGGTCTGATCACGGCGCTCCCGGAACGGTTGCAGCCTTCGCCTGCACCTTGAGAACGCCAAGCCGGGTCGGTACAGATGGCCCCTTCGGCCAGTAGTAGTAGCCGTACTGGCCCGGCAGGGCCGCTTCGCCGCCGGCGCTGGGCAACAGCAAGGTGTAGCTTTCCAGCGGCGTCACCTGCTGGGTGCCCATCCATTGGCTCAGCGGATTGCGGGCAATCACGCGCGAGCCGAGCAGGTAGGGTTCCTCCGGCCAACCGTGGCCCTCGATGGCGATCAGGTTGGTGCTATCGCTCATCGTGCCCGGCGAGCCTGCACCGGGATTGAGCACGCGCAGCCGGACCTCGCTGCCCGCCGCCACCTGGGTTTCAGCGGCGGTGTGGGCGCCGCTGACCACGACTTCGGTGAACATCGGCTGCCCGCTCGGATCGCGGATCACCGCGCTCAGCGCATGTGCGTCTTCGGCATGCCAGGTCGCGCCCATCGGCTCGACGATCAGCGCACCGTACAGCCCATACGACGACTGCAGCAGCGGATCGGCCGGCAGCAGGTTGACGCCACCGAACTCGACCGGCACCAGTGACCGCTGACCGTCAGAGCGAAGCCGGATCTCACCGGCAAACCACAGCACGCTGCGGCTCTCGCCGGGCGGCACCGTCTGGCCGGCCTCAGAACTGTTGAAGCCGACATTCAGCCCGGCGGCCGAGGCGCTGTCGTAGGACAGCAGCATCGGGTTCAGGCCGACATTGGCCGAAGCGGCGTACGGCTGGATCGTTGCCGACGAAGCATTGCCGGCAGCATTGCCGGTGAACTGGGTGCCCAACTTGGCCACCGCCGCCGGGTCCAGCCGGTTGTGCAGGGTGATGCGGATCCAGTCACCGGCGACAGCCCGCAGGATCAGCGGCGTCTGCGGCTGGCCGGCGATCTGGTAGTGCAAGGACTTGCCGTCTGCCGCCAGCACCGCTTCGATCTCGAATTCGCGTACCTGAGTGCCGGCGGGCGGCTGGTAGAAGTCCGGCATCGGGCGCTGCCCCGGCGGATTGCTCTTCAGCGCAACCAGATCGGCCACCGGCTGCTGGTAGCTGCGCAACAGGCCCCAGCTGCCCTTGGCCTGCCCCTGGGTGGCCGCACTGCCGGCGTAAAGCTGGTCGACGAAACGCGGATTGCCCGGTGAGGCACCCGCAGGTGGCAGGGTGAAGATCATCTCGAAGTGCTCGGAGATGCCCATGCCCTGGACTTCGCGGAAGCCGGAATTCTCATAGCTGGGCTCGGCCCACCAGCGCGCGCCCTGCACCCGGAACGAGTGCAGTGAATCGACCGCGCCGACCACCGTGCGTACTTCCACCCGGTCGCCGGCATAGGCACGCAGCAGGGGCGTGTAGGGATCGGTCGGCTGTACGCCGTCCGGCCCTTCCGGCAGCAGCGGCTGCGAGGGATAGCGGAAGCCGCTATCGCCGCCATCGATCGGGCTGCCGGGCTGGGGCTGAGTGTTCAGACGCGGAGCAAGACGCTCGATCGAGGCATAGGCGAAGGCCGTGTCGGTGGCACGCTGCGCATCGCTGGTGCTTGCGCTGCCCGCAGCGGAAGGGCCCTGGATACGCGCATCCAGCGGCTCGTTGCGGTAGTTGGTGGTCCACAGGCCGATATCGCCCCCGCCGCCCGGGTCGGCAATGATGGTCGGGTACGGCGCCACGCCGTTCGCCGGCGAAGGCGCCGTGGGCGGCCAGATCGCCTGCGCGGGCGCCGACCAGCCCAGTGGCAAGGTCGCGTTGTGCACGGCCAGCTGCGAACCGTCGAGACTCAGCTGGAACTGATCCACCGCGTTCGGCTGCACCACCCAGGACTCGCCCGGCGTGGTGACCGTCACCTGTGTCCCGGGCGGCAAAACCGCGCCCTGTGCGGTGAACACCTCGGACAGCCCCGCAGGCATCACGCCGCGATCAAGCTGCGCTGGGAAGTCCGCGCTGGCGGTCGTGAACCAGGCGCCGGCCGGTCGCCCCGGTTCGCTGGGGCTGTCCGGCGTATAGGCCAACTGCATGTCGGCCACGGCGAGCGCGAATTCGCGGTAGCTCTGCAGGCTGTCATGGGTTTCGATCACCGCCTGCCAGCTGGTCGGCCCGCCGTCCTCGCGCTTGGCGCAGACGCCATCGGGGTCCGGCATCGGGCAGCCGGTGACCGCGTTCTTCCAGGTCGAGCCCTGCGGCTCCACCAGCATCGCGCCGTACAGGCCGACCTGCTGATGGGTCGAGGGGCCGAAGTGATCGTGGGTGAACACGGTGCGCAGGGTGCGGTCCTCGCCCTGCAGATTCAGCAGTTCGTCGGTCGCGTAACGTTGCACCGTGGTTTGCGCGCCGTTCCAGTCCTGTCCGGCGGGCGGGTCGCCCAGCACCGTGCCATAGGATTCCTGGTAGGGCGTCACCTCCAGCTGCGTCCTCTGCTGGCCCTTTCCCTGCACGCGGGGGTCGAAGTGATAGAGGCCACCGGCGGCGTTGATGGTGTCGATGCGCTCGCGCACCTCGTCGGGGCTGAAGGTGCCGTCCTCGTAGTTGAAACCGTTGCCGGCGCCATCCGAGGAAGTGACGTCGAACTTCACCAGATGGATGTGCTGGCCGAGGATGTCGGTCGGCGTGCGCACCTGGAAGTCATCCAGCTCGTAATACTTCGGAACGAGATTGGTGTGCCAGAACTCCACCGTCTCGCCGGTGTTGGCGCGGAAGAAGAACGGCTCAGGCGGCCGGCTGCCGTCCACGGTGGGTTTGACGTCTTCCAGCAGGGTGATGAAGCGCTGCTGCGGGTAGTGCCAGCCCTGCTTGTTGAACACCACATCGCGCTGCACCACCGCCGCCTTGTAGCGGCGCACCTCGAAGGTCGAGTTGCCGTCGTCGTCGACATCCGGCGCCGCATACGGCGCGCCGGGCACCGGCGGCAGGCCGTTCAAGGTGAAGTTGCCCGGCATGCCGTCGGGCAGATGGGTGGCGTGGGTGCGGGTCGCATGCGCGGCCATCGCCGCGCGTTCAACTGGCGTGCCCTGCTCCGGCAGCTCCATCGCCAGCAGCTTGCCGGCCACCAGCTTGCCGGCGTCGTCGTACAGGGCGATGTCCTTGCTGAAATCCCAGCGCGAGTGGTACTCGCGAGCGGTCTCGCCGCCGAGCACCAGATGACGCGGCAGCCCGCCATCGAGGTAGACGCGATCACCGGGCTTGCGGAACGGCGGCGCCGCGGCCTCGGCATACAGCAGGGGCTCGCCCTCGGCGGTCTCGCGCCAGGCGAAATCCATCGGCGGATGCGGCGCGCGATGGCCGGCCACGCCCGGCACGAAGAACGGGAAACCGGGGTTGATGTATTCCGGCTCGCCACGAGCATCGACTCGGCTGGGCAGCACTTCAATGCGACGGCCGTTGTCGACCAGGCGCACCGGCGCCGGCATCGGCGCCATGCCCAGGGTGGGCATCGGTACCAGTGCGGGGATCGGCGTGCCAGCCACGATCTCGCCGTCGGGCAAGGCGCGGGCGCCGGGCACCGGACGGCCTTCGGCATCAAGCTCGGTGCCTTCTTCGAACACATCGTGCACGCGCCACAGTCCCCACATGCCCTGCGCGAAATGCGGGTAGATGTGACAGTGGAAGATCGAGTCGCCGACCGTCAGGTTGCGGTTTCCGCTGCCGTTGTAGGTCATCTCCAGGGTGTAGGTGGAGCCCGGGTTGATCATCTGGCTGTCCAGATAATGGCTATCGGCGCTGTCCGGCGAATGCAGCCACTGGTGCGCATGCTGGTGATGCACATGCGGCGCCACCGAGCCTGCGTTCAACACGCGCATCTTGACCCGGTCGCGCATGTAGCTGTGGTAGACGTTGGACGGATCATCCGGGTAGTAGGCGCGGGTGGCGCGACGCCCCTGCGGATCGTTGGCCGGCACGTCGACCAGCACCGCCGGATCACCGATCGCCCATGAGCTCAGGAAGAATTCCTCGAACAACAGGTCGACGCCATCGCCATTGATCCCCATCGGACCGCGGCCGGTGCGGTTGGCATAGATCGCCGACCCGATGCCGGTGATGCCGTAGTTCAGCCCGAAGGCATCGGCACCGGCGGCCAGCGTGTTGACCAGCGGGCCCGTGTTGAAGGCCTCGAAGGCCTGGGCCGTATTGGGCGAGATGTGATACGCAACGGTGAACTCGCGGTACGGATGGCGCCGGTTCGGCGTCGCCGGATTCAAGCGGAAGCTCGGGCTGTTCAAGTAGTACGGAAAGCTGCCGGTGCCCGGGCCGGTGATCATCGCGGTCAGATCGCTGTGCGCGATCTCATAGCTACCGTCGACGCGCGAGCGCGCCAGCATGTTGAGGATCGGCGATCCCCGCCGCGGATGGCCCTGTGGATACACCGCCTGATAGTCGACCACCGGCTGCCGGGTCTGCGTGCGCAGCAGGCCATCGCTGCCGATACGCACCACCACAGTCTTCTCGGTGCTCTGCGCCGGCTGCAGGGGATACATCAGCTCCCAGCCGGTCTCGACACCGGGCTCAGGGCAGTACCAGCGATTGCCCTCGCGCAGCGACTGTCGGCGCAGCTGCATGCCCGCCGGCAGGCCGGTGGCCTCGCTGCCGAGGTACTGCCGGCAGATGCCCTCACCGCGCGCGTCCCAATAGCGCCGCATGAAGCGCGTCGACACCTGATACGTGGCCAGCCTGAGGTCTTCGCGGGTGACCTGGCTGCGATACCACTCGGCCTCGCGCGGCTGCACATTGACTGCGCCGAACAGGTAGTAGTCGGCCTGGCTGGCGGGAATCGACTTGCCGTTCGGCGAGAACAGCATGAATACGCCTTCCTCGTTCGCCAGGAAGCGATACACGTGCTCAGCGCCCGGCGCGATGCGGGTGCCGTTGTCAGCGTCCAGCCAATCGAGGCCGAGAATCTGCACGCCGGCATCGCTGCCGCTCGGGCCCGGCGTGCCGGTCGGCAGCAGGTTGCGGAAGTGGATCTCAAGGATGTCGCCCAGGTTCGCCCGCAGCACCAGCGGCCGGGGGCGCTTGTAGCTGCGCACCTGCACGGCACCTGGCTGCAAGGCCGAGGCATCTGCCGGGCCCTGCTGCGCGGACGCATCCGCCTTGCTGCTGATGGGCTCGACGTCGCGCGCCAGCGCGTAGATCTGCGCGCCCTCCATCTGCGCACCCAGTCGATTGTTCGGCACCGTGACTTGCAGCGCGACCAGATCGACGCGGATGACCCGATCGCCCACTCCACGCGCGGTCTGCGCGCCGAGGACTTCAAGCTGCGCCGCGAACAGTGCCGGCGCGACGGCCAGCAGCATCGTCGCGAGCAGCCCTGCTGCCGTAAGCCTGAATTTCGCTTGCTGAGTGTCCATACGATCCCCTCGTCGCATGATCGGCCCTGCCCACGGCCGGATAGAAAACCCTCTCGAACCTCGGCAGGTCGACCCGGCAGCATCCGCCCGCAGCGCCAGCGCGGACTGGGTTCTCCCGAGTTCTGCCACCGCCACAGCCCCCGCTGTGGTTCGGCCGAGTATCCGCCAAGCCCTCAGACGCGGAACCTGTCAGATCTGACGGGCACACGAGCGCGGCGCCTCTGCTGCCGCGCTGGACAGCTGCGTCAACGTATTGTGATTCAGTCGACGAATTGCCTATCCTCGGTGCGCCTACCGCCACACAGGCGGGCGCGGCTTCCGGGGAGAGCCGCGCATGGACCGGGCGTTCGCGCTTCCCGTCCCACCACGCTACAAGCAGGAGATCCCATGAAGACTCGATTGCTCGCGCTGCTGCCCGCCGCGCTGATGCTGGCTGCCTGCACGGCAGAAACGCCGCCGCCGCCGGCAGCACCGGCACCCACGCCCGCGCCCGCACCACCCACGGCTCCGCCACCACCACCGGCCGGCATCGTCGCCAAAGACATCCCGCCCGGCTTCGGCTATCCCGGCGATCGCGCCGAGTTCCAGAGCTGGGCCGATGATTGGCAGATCGGAAACATCCAGACCGCAGCGTGGAATCTGTGGGCCGGCATGACCAGCGACTCCGGTCAGCAGTGGAACGGCAGCTCGCTGCCGATCTGGGAAACCTGGTGCGGCGATGCTGAAGTGTTCTCCTCCACGGGCTGCGGCAGCCTCGCCCGGCCGCCGCGTGGCTTCGAGCTGGCCAGCCAGATTGGCCATGCGGCACTGAAGGCAGGCGCACCCGTGCCCAGCGACGGGCAGGTGGTGGCCTTCAACAAGTTCAACCCGGCGATGGCGTCATACCTGGCGACCGCTCAGGCGGGCCCGGGCGGCAGCTACCGATACACCTCGATGCAGGACCTGGCCAATCTCAATGCGGCCTGGCCAGCCGGCACTGCGGTCGGCGATCGCAAAGTGGTGGATGCACCCTACACACCGGACTCGAACGGCGTGCCGGGTTCGGCGGCGATGGAAACCAAGCCGGTGATCTTCGTGGTCAAGGCGCAGGGCCTGACGCCGATTCCGCTCTGGATGGGCCCCGACTTCTCGACCACGCCCGCCAACGCGGTGCCCGATTCGTGGTTCAACTGCGTACTGGTCGATCCGGCCAACACCGCTGGGCCCGACACAGTGCCAGTGGCCGCGACGCCCGAGCAGATCGCGCAGATCGTCCCCGGCTCGACCATGGCCTGCAAAACGTATCTGTACGCACCGCTGTCGACCATCTACAGCTTCGAGATGGACGCCGCCGAAGCCGCGGACTGGAACACGCTGGTTGGCAGCTCCGGCGATGGCGGCCAGAAGTTGCGGGCGGCCGCCGGCGACTACGGCGTGCTGGTCGGCATGCACGTCAACAGCAAGACGATCGTCAACTGGACCTGGGAAACCTTCTGGTGGCAGCCCGGTGAGGACACCCCCAACAACTTCCCCGGCAGCAAGCAGGGCATGACCGCCAATGTGCAGGGTCCGTGGCGCAACTACGCCATGTGCACGGCCTGGAACCAGACCCAAGGCAATGCGTCCTCCGACATGGTGGTCTGCTTCAATCCCTTCCTGGAGACCTCCAGCGGCATCCCGGCCGGGCAGTCGAGCAACTGCGTGAGCTGCCACGGCACCGCCACGGTCGGTTCGCCGATCGCGGGCAGCCCGCCCGCACTGCCGACCATGAACTATCCGGCCACCTACACCGCACCGATCGACTTCAACTCGAACGCGTGCACGGAGTCGACACCGCCCGGCAGCCAGACCTGCTTCGCTGACTTCACCAAGACCGATTTCTCCTGGGCGATTCCGCAGAATGCGGTCGCGCCGCCCGCCGCCACACCGAGCAACTGACCCACCTGCTTATCCGCGACCGCCGGCCAAGAAAGGCCGGCGGCACGCGTCAACGGCTCTCAAAACTCACCAAGCGTTGCCACGCCCCGCACGCTCGCGGCAGCGCTGCTGACGATTCCCGATTCCCGATTCCCAGCTCAAAGCGGCAGCTCGATCCGCGCTCGACAGCCCCGTACATCTTCGCGATTGCTCAGGCTCAGCCGACCGCCATGGCCTTCGATGATCTGCCGCGCCAGCACCAGGCCGATGCCCGAGCCGCCGGGCTTGGTCGTGAAGAAGGGAACGAACAGGTTGTCGCTGCCCGACAGCCCAAGGCCGTCGTCGAGCACATCGATCTGCAGCCAGTCGCCCGTTTGGGACGCCTGCAGCTGCACCCCGCCGCGCTCGACCAGGGCGGCATCGGCGGCATTCTTGATCAGGTTGATCAGCGCCTGTTCCAGCTGATCGGGGTCGACCGCCAACTGCAAGTCCGGCACCTCGCCGACCTGCACGGCCAGCCGCTGCTCCAGCGCTGCGGCCTGGCGCATCAAGGGCGCCAGCGCCACGCTGCGGCGCCGCGGAGGCGGCAGCCGCGCCAGCGAGGCGTAGCCGATCATGAAACGGTTCAACGCCTCGGCGCGGTCACCGATCACCCGTAGCCCGGCGTGCACGTCCTCGCGCCAATCCTCGGGCAGCGGCTCGCGGCCAATCACGCTGGCCAAGGTGCCGGACATCGATTTGATTGGCGCCAACGAATTGTTCAGCTCATGCCCCAATACGCGGATCAGGCGCTGCCAGGCCTGCCGCTCCTCCTCGCGCAGGGCGCGCGATAGATCGGTGATCACCAGCAGATCCTGCGGGCGCCCGCCGGAGCGAAAGCGGAACCGACGCACGTCGAAGCTGCCGGACACCGCGGCGAAGCCACGCTTGAGCAGGGCCGCACCCTGCACCTGCAGGCAGTCGTCCAGCCCGAGTTCCTGTGCGCTGCGGCCGCGTGCCGTGCTCGCATTCAGCTGCAGCAGGCGCAGGCCGGCCTGGTTGACCAGTTGCAGGCGCGCATCGGCGTCGAAGCTGAACAGGGCGATGTCGATCGCCTCGATGACCTTGCCCAGCAGGGCACTGGATTCCTCCACCCGCAGGCGCTGATCGCGCAGGGTCGCCGACAGCGCGTTGACCTCCCAGATCACATCGCCGATCGCATCCCCGCGCTGCGCACGCGAGCCACGCAGGCTGAAGTCCCCCTCACGCAAGGCCTCCAGCAGGTTGGACAGGGTGTACAGCGGATAGATCACGCGTCGGCGCAGGCGCAAGGCCAGCAACAGGCTGGCGATCAAGGCCACGCTGACCAGCCCGCCGACCAGCCGCTCGGCCAACTCGGGCCACAGCAGCACGGCCGACAGCACGCTGAGCAGGGGCAGCAGCACCAGGCCGATGTCGAGCAACAGGCGCCGCTCGAAGTTCAGCTTCAGCACGATTTCGCCAGCGCGCGCGCGGCCAGCGTGAGTCCGGAGCGCTTGCGGAGAAACGCCGCGACCGCGGTGACCTGAGGCGGCAGCGTGCCAACAACCACCGCGCTCATTCCTCGACCGCCAGCCCGTACTTCTCCAGTCGCCGGTACAGCGCGCCGCGGCTCAAGCCGAGCAGTTCGGCGGCGCGCTGGATATTGCCGCGGCACTGGTCCAAGGCGTTGCGGATCATTGCTTGCTCGGCCTGCTCCAAGGTCATGCTGCCCGGCGCCGGCAGCCCGCTGGCGGCGGCGACGACAGGCTCGGCTTCGACACCGAGATCGAGCTGCTCCAGCAGATCGCCGCGCGCCATCAGCACCGCGCGCTCGACCACGTGCGCAAGCTCGCGCACATTGCCGGGCCAGTGATGCTGCTCCAGAGCACGCAGGGCCGAGGGCGCGAAACGCAGGCCCGTGCGCTGGTAGCGGGCGCCGGCGCGGGCGAGGAAGTCGCGCGCCATCGGGGCGATGTCCTCGCGCCGCTCGCGCAGCGGAGGCAGCCGCAGCTCGACCGTGTTCAGGCGATACAACAGGTCCTTGCGAAAACGCCCTGCCGCCACCTCGGCCGGCAGGTCGGCATTGGTGGCCGAGACCAGGCGCACATCCACCTTGAGCGTGCGCGAGGAGCCAACGCGCTCCAGCTCGCCGTCCTCCAGCACGCGCAGCAGCTTGGGCTGCTGGCTGGGCGGGATGTTGGCGATCTCGTCCAGAAACAGGGTCCCACCGTCGGCGAGTTCGAAGCGGCCGATGCGATCGACCTTGGCATCGGTGAACGCACCGCGCACGTGGCCGAACATTTCCGACTCGAACACGGTCTCGGCGATGCCGCCCATATTGACCTTGACCAGACTCTGCGCGGCGCGACGTGAGCGCCGGTGCAGTTCGCGCGCAAGCAGGCCCTTGCCGGTGCCGTTCTCGCCGAGGATCAGCACGTTGGCATCCGACGGCGCGACGCGGCCGAGCAGGTCCAGCACCGGCCGCATCGACGCGGCCTCGGCGACAAAAGGCTCGACCCCTTCGCCTTCGCGCAGCAGCCGGTTCTCGCTCTCCAGCCGGCGTGCGCGGCGCTGGCTATGGGCCAGCGCGATCTGGCTGCCCAGCACACTCAGCAGACGGCGGTTGTCCCAGGGTTTCTCGATGAAGTCGGCAGCGCCGTCGCGCATCGCCCGGACCGCCAGATCGATATTGCCCCAAGCGGTCATCACCACCACGGGCAGCTCCGGCGAGGCCCGCTTCAACTCGGCCAGCAGGGCCAGGCCCTCTTCGCCCGAGGTGGTGTCGCGGGTGTAGTTGAGGTCGATCAGGGCCGCGTCGAAACTCTCGCGCCGCGCGCGGTCGAGCGCTTCCGCCGGGCCTTCGACCGTCACGCAGGCGTGGCCTTCGGATTTCAGCAGCAGGCGCAATGCGCTGAGCACATCGGCCTGGTCATCGGCAATCAGGATTCGGGCGGGGGCGGTCGACATGGGCGCTACTGTACCGGCAGCGGCTGCTTCAGCCAGCCGTCGAACAGCTCGACCTGGCGGCTGCCGCGGGCGGCGTAGTCCGGGTTATGGGTGACCTGCACGATCGTGGTGCCTTCGCGATTCAACTCGCACAGCAGATCCATGACTACTTCGCCCTGGCTGGAATGCAGGGCGCCGGTCGGCTCGTCGCACAGCAGCAGGCGCGGCCGCGTTATCAGCGCGCGCGCCACCGCCACCATCTGCTGCTGCCCGCCCGACAGCTGACGCGGGTACAGATCCTTCTTGGCGACGATGCCGAAGCGGTCCAGCAACTCGGCTACCCGCGCCTGCCGCTCGGGCCCGCGCACATTGCGATACGACAGCGGCAGATCGAGATTTTCGGCCACGGTGAGATCGTCCAGCAGGTGGTAGTGCTGGAACACGAAGCCGATATGTCGGCGCGCGAAATCCTTGCGCGCGCGCTCCTTCAGCATCGACAGGTCGACGCCATCGAAGCGGTAGCTGCCGCTCCAGTCGGCATCCAGCAGGCCCAGCACCGACAGCAGGCTGGTCTTGCCCGAGCCCGACGGGCCCATGATCGAAAGGAAATCACCCTCGGCGATGTTCAGGCTGACCTTGCGCAGCACGTAGTGGCGAGCCGCCGCCAGCGGAAAGGATTTCTCGATGTGTTCTAGCTCGATCACGGCAATCACTCACTCTTCAGGTCACGGTTAGGATCGAGTATCCGGGCGCGGCGCAGTCGCGGACGCCAGGTGACGTCCGTACCAGAGCTGTGGCACGGTCGAACCCTTGGATCGGCTATTGATCATTGCGCAGCGCCTGCAGCGGCGCCGTCCGCGCGGCGCGCAGCGCAGGCACCGCAGCGGCCAGCAGCGCCGCCAGCACCATCGCCGCGATGCCGCCGATCAGCACCTGCGGCGCGACCTCGCCTTCAATTCCCAGCGCGCGCAGGTCGGCCAGTTTGAGCAGGGCGAACACCAGGGCGCCACCGACGGCGACGCCGACCACGCTGCCGATCGCGCTTTCGCGCAATGCGCTGGCCGCGAGTTGGCCAGGGCGTGCTCCCACTGCCAGCCGCAGACCGAACTCGGCCACTCGCCGCCGCTGCTGCAGGGAGGCGACGGCGTACACGCCGAGCACCGCCAACACCAGGGCCACTGCCGCAAAGGCGCCGACTGTCAGCGCAAAGAAGCGCGCAGGCTTGAGCTCGTCGGCGATCGCCGCATCCAGCACGAACTGTCGGGTCACCGGCTGACGCGGATCCAGCGCATGCAGCTGTGCCTGCATCTGCGCGCCCAGTTCCGGCAGCGCGCTGCGGCTGCGGGCGAGGAAGGTCATGCCCACCCTCGGCGACTGCGCGAACGGCACCAGCACTTCCGGCGCCGGCGGCAGGCGCAGGCCATCGTTGCGGATGTCGGCGATCACCCCGACCACCTCGTGCACGATCGGGCTGTCGCCCTGGATCGGCAGGCTGAGCTGGCGCCCGATCGGATCGGCGTCGCCGAACAGTCGCCGCGCCGCCGACTGGCTGAGCAGGGCCACCGGCTGGGTGCGGTGGCGATCGCCCGCATTAAAGTCGCGCCCGCCCAGCAGCGGAATGTCGAGCAGGGCGCGATAGCCCGGCGACACCCGCCGCAGCCCGGCCTGCAGCGGATTGGGTGCGGTCGCGCCGGTCAGACGGATGTCCACGCTGGCGCTGCCAATGCTCGACAGCGGTGCCGCGCTGGTCAGCGCTACCTGGTCGACACCGGGTATCGCAGCGAGCGACTCCATCAGGCGTTCGGTGAACGGCACGAAGGCTTCGTTGCCGGTGCGGAAGAACTGCATCGCATGCACGTTCGCGCTGGCGTAGCCGGGCTCGACCTGATTCAACCGCCACAGGCCACCGACCAGATTGAACGCTGCCACCAGGCTCACCGTCGACAGGGCCAGCGCCAGCGCGGGCAGCCAACGACGGCGTCCGCCCGCGCCGAGCATGCCGCGGCCACCGGCGCGGATCGCGTCGGCGCTGCCGGCGCCAGGCTTCAGCGATCCAACCAGGGCGGCAAGCACCGGCACCGCCAGACCAAGCAGCACGGCAAAGCCGAGCGAGGCGCCGTCGAGCTGAATGCCATCGACCCGGGCCAGGCTGTCGCGCGCCAGCTCGCGCAGCAGCTCGACCGCCGCCCACGCAATCGCGCTGCCGGCCAGCACGGCCAGTGCGGATACCGCGGCCAGCTCGATCAACAGCTCGCGCCGCAGCCGCGCGGGGCTTGCGCCGAGCGCCTGCATCACCGCCAGTTCGCGGCGCCGCGCGAGCTGACGCGCGTCCAGCATCAGGGCGAGATTGGCCGCCGCGATCAGCAGCACCAGCAGGGCGAGCAGAAACGCGCCCCACAGTGCACTGCGCGTGTCGCCGACCAGCACATCGAGCAGGGTCAGTGCCTGCGCACTCCAGCCGGCCTCGGCGGCAGTCTGCTGCTCGGCCAAGGCGCGGAAGCGAGCGTCGAGTGCCGCATTGGCCTGGGCAATCGATGTGCCCGGCTGCAGCCGGCCGATCAGCGGCAGGCCACGCATCGAGCGCTGCAGCGCATCGGTGGGCAGCATCCGCGCCGGCAGCGGCCGCCACAGTTCTGTTTCACCGGAGAACACTTCAATCTCCGGCGGCAGCACGCCGATCACTTCCACCGGCGCTTCGTCGATCAGCTCCAGGCGCTGGCCGATCACCGCGGCCGAGCCGCCAAACTGGCGCTGCCATTCGCCAAAGGACAGCAGCGCGTAGGGGCGGTCCTGATGGATGTCTTCATCGCTGAGCAGACGGCCAATCACCGGCTCGACGCCGAGCGCGGCGAAGTAGCCGGGGCCAACCATGTGCGCGGTGACATCGCGAGCGCGCTCGCCATCGAACACGCCGACGCTGTACCACCAGTAGTAGGCCAGAGCGGCGAAGCCCGGCGTGGCGGCCGCCAGCGACTCGGCCTCGTGGGTGGTGAACTGCGCCTGCTCGATGCCCTGCGACAGGTTCTGCGCCTGCAGCACCACCACCGCATGGCTGTCGCGCAGTGGCAGGCTGTTCAGCAGCACGCCATTCAGCGCGCTGTACATGGCCACACTGAGGCCGATCCCCAGCGCGAGCATGCCGATCGCCGACAGGCTGAACCCCGGCGCGCGCAGCAAGCGGCGCAGCCCGATGCGCAGCTCGGCCAAGCGCGCGCTGAGCATCGATTCCGACGAACTCATGGCGTGGTCCCCGCGCAGACCGCTGCCGGCGTCTGCGCCACAGCGACGAAGCCGCCCGGCGCATTCAGGCAAGGTCGCAGCGCGTAGCGGAAATCAGTGGCGATCAACATGTGGCGGGCCTCGAAACGAAATGGGGAGACGATCTGCAGCGGAGTGGCTCAATCTTCGCGCAGGGCGACCGTCGGCTCGATCCGCAGCGCGCGCAGCAAGGGCCCGGCGAAGGCCCCCAGCGCGGCCAGCAGCACCACCAGCAGTGCCACCAGAAAGACCGCCGGCTCGGCGCCGCGGGTCTGGAAATTCTCGCTGGCCAGCATGCCCGACCAGGGCAGGGCCAGCGCCATGCCCATGGCCAGACCGATGGCGAGCTGCAGGCCGACTCCGCCACCGACCAGACGCAGCACGCTGTGCGCATCGGCGCCGATCGCACGCCGGATGCCGATCTCGCGTGAGCGCGCCAGCACCGCCTGGGCGAGCACGCCGTACAGCCCCGTCGCGGCCAGCACCAGGCCCAGCAGGCCGATCGCGCTGAACATCTGGCTCAGGATCACCGGACCGATGCGGCCCATCTCGATCGCGCGCTGCTGGGTGCGCAGCCAGTACACCGGCAGATCGGCATCGAGCTGACGCACGCGCTCGGCCAGCAGCGGCGCGAACGCCAGCGCGTCGCCCTCGGTGCGGATCGCGACGGTGACGAACTCGCGCGGATGCTGGGCCAGCGGCGCCAGCAGGGTCGGCTGCATCGGGTCGTCGGCATCGACGAGATGCAGGCTCGCGACCACGCCGACCACGGTGTAGGCATCCGGTTCAGCGCGCTGCGGGTTTACCCACAGTGTCCGGCCCACGGCGTTGCCCTCGGGCCACAGGGTCTGCGCGAGTCGCGCATCCACCACCAGCACGCGCGCGCTGTCGGCGGTATCGCGGGCGTCGAACATCCGGCCTTCGAGCAGCTCAAGCCCGTAGACCTCGGCGAAGCCGGGATCGACGTGGGCCGCCAGCGCCTGCGGCCAGCCGCCGTTGGGCTCGGCCTGACCGGCGGCGCCGATGCTCTCGCTGGCACCGGCCATGGTGCCCGGCAGGGCCGAGGACAGCGAGGCCGCACGCACGCCGGGCTGGGCTTGCAGATCCTCGATCAGGGACTGGTAGAAGGCCTGCTTCGCGGGCGCTTCGGCGTAGCGCGCATCGCGCAGGCCGATGCGACCCGTCAGCACTTCGGTGGGCGGCGTGGAGGTGCCGAAATCGAAAGCGAAGACCCGCTCCAGCCCGCGCAGGAAGGTGCCGGCGCCGACCAGCAGCAGCACGGTCAGCGCGATCTCGGCCACCACCAGCGCACGCACCGCCCGCCCCGTGCCAGCATCGGCACCGCTGCGGCCACCCGCGCGCAGGCCCTGCTGCAGGTCGAGCTTGGAGGCCCGCAGCGCCGGCCACAGGCCCGAGGCCAACGCGGTCACCAGGGCCGCGAGCAGGGTGAACGCCAACATGCGCCCATCGATGCCAAAGTTGACGAAATAGGCCGGCGCGTCCTCGTTGGCGACGAACACGGCGAGCAGCCAGCGGCCCGCGGCATCGGCGATGACGAGGCCGATCGCGGTGGCTGCGAGCGCCAGCAGCAGGCTCTCGGCCAGCAGCTCGCGCAGCAGACGGCCGCGGCTGGCGCCCAGCGCGCCGCGCACCGCCAGTTCCTGCTGGCGCGCCAGGGCATGGCCCAGGCGCAGGTTGGCGGCATTCAGGCAGGCCAGCAGCAGCACCAGAGCGCCGGGCACGAAGATCAGGCCGATCAGGCCGCGGGTGTGTTCGTTGACGAAGCGCAGCACCAGCGGCTTCAGGCTCAAGGGCCGCTGGTCGCGCTGCGCCATCAGCGCAGGCCCCAGCCGCTCGACCACCGTTTCGAACTCGACGCGCGCCTGGCTGAGCGAAACGCCGTCGTCGAGCTTGGCGATCACCTGCACGCCGTAGGGGTCGTCGCTGCGCAGGCGGCGCGGCATCCACACCTCGGCGATGAACGGAAAACGGAAACCCTCCGGCAGCACGCCGACCACGGTGGCGGCCTCGCCGTCGAGCTTCAGCACGCGCCCGATCACCGCAGGATCGGCGCCGAAGTCCTCGCGCCAGACGCGCTCGCCGAGCAGCAGCACCGCCGGCGCGCCGATCTGATCGTCGGCCGCGATGAAGCCGCGGCCCAGGATCGGCTGCACCCCGATCAACTGCTGCGCGTCGACGCTGAGCATGGCGCCGTCGTAGCGCAGCGGCAGGCTGCTGCCGCCGCGGCTGATGTTGGCGGTGGCCTCTTCGTACACGCCCATGCGCGCGAAGCTGCGCAGCTCATCGCGCAGCAGCAGGTAGTCGTTGGCGTGGATGCCGCCGACGCCGCTGTCGCGGCGCTCGCCCATCGCCACCAAGCGGTCGGCTTCGGGAAAGGGCAGCGGCCGGATCAACAGGCCGTTGACCACCGCCAGCAGGAACAGAAAGGCGCCGAGCCCGAGGCCAAGTACGCCGACCACCAGCGCGCTGTGTGCGGGCCGGCGCAGCAGGCGGCGGGCGGCGCTGTTCAGTGCATCCATGCGCATGTGCGCAGTTCTCCGATGGGGGGATGGAGGTCGGTCGACCTCACGGGTAGCGCAGCGCAGGCATCGGCTCAGTCCTCGCGCAGGGCGACCGTCGGCTCGATGCCCAGCGCACGCCGCATCGGCACCCAGCAGGCGACCGCCGCGGCAAGCCCGAGTGCCAGCAGCGCCGGCAGCCAGACGCCAACGCTGAGCCCGCCACCGACCATGCCGATGGCGCCCAGCTGGGCATGCAGCAGACGCGCAAAAGGCAACCCGATCGCCAGGCCAATCGTCAGCCCCAGCAGCACCTGCAGCAGGGTCCGCTTCAGCACCGCGCCGAGCACGCTGCGCGGTGCCGCGCCCAACGCCCGACGAATGCCGATCTCACGCGTGCGCCGGCCGACATTGAGCGCCACCACGCCGTACAGGCCGGTTGCGGCCAGCAGCAGGGCGATCACGCCGTAGGCGCCGAACATGCGCGCCAGCACGCGCTGGCCGATGGTGGCCTCGCGCAACACGTTGCTGTAGTCGCGCATCCAGTACAGCGGGCTGTCGGGCTCCAGCTCGCGCGCGATCTCGCGCAGTCGATTGGCATAGGCCATCGGCTCGCCGCGGGTGCGCACCAGCAGGCTGAAGAAGCGCTGCGGCTCCTGTGCGAAAGGCACGAACATCGACGCCTCGCGCTGGTCGTCGATATCGTCGAGCTGGATCGGCCGGAGCACCCCAACGATGGTGACGGTGCGCGGCGATTCGCCCTGCGGGCTCAGGGTGAAGCGGCTGCCGACCGCACGCTCGCCGAGGCCGAACTGCTCGACAAAGGTTTCGTCGACCAGCATCACCGGATCGGACCCGGCAGTGTCGCCACTGGTGAACATCCGACCGGCGACCAGCTGCCCGCGCATGGCCTCGACGAAGCCGGCATCAACCGCGCTGTAGCCGGGGCTGGAGGTGCCGGACTCAGGAATCGGGGCGCCGAACGGCAGCACATCCTCATTGCCGCCCAACAGTCCAGGCAAGGAGCTGCTGACCGCCGCATCAACCACGGCCGGATCGGCGCGCAGTGTCGCCAGCAGATCGTCGGCGTAGCGGGCCAATTCCTCGGGACGGTCGAAGCGCTGCGGCACCAGCCCCACGCGCGCAGTCAAGACCTGCTCGGTGTCGAGCCCCAGATCGAAGCGCTCCAGCTGGCGCACTACCTGCACCAGCAGGGCGGTGGAGATCAGCAGGGCCAGCGAGAACGCCACCTGGCCGACCATCAGCCACTGGCTGACGCGGGCCATGTTGCCGCCGCCGTGATTGCCGCTGCGCAGGGCCAGGTCGCGGCGGGTGGCGGCATGCAGTGCCGG
Source organism: Aquimonas sp. (assembly GCF_044377145.1). Taxonomy (NCBI): domain Bacteria; kingdom Pseudomonadati; phylum Pseudomonadota; class Gammaproteobacteria; order Lysobacterales; family Lysobacteraceae; genus Aquimonas; species Aquimonas sp. Next base: position 20,731 of record NZ_JBILJQ010000007.1, on the reverse strand, counting down.
CAGCAGCGCGCTCACCGCAGCGGTCAGCGCGGCGACCGCGACCGCGATCCAGATCAGGTTGGCGTCGATGCCGAACTGCATCCACAGCGGCGGGCCCTCATCGGCGCTGTTGCGCATATCGGCGATCACCGCATCCACGCCGAGCTGGGCCAGCGGCAAGGCCAGCACAACGGCAAACAGACTGAGCAGGCCGGACTGCAGCAGGGTCGCCAGCAGCAGACGCAGACGACTGGCGCCGAGCGCGGTGCGCAGGGCCAGCTCGCGCTCGCGCGCCAGCTGTCGGCCCAGCAGCAGATTGGCCACATTGGCGCAGGCGATCAGCAGCACCAGCACCACGCTGATCGCCATCACGCCGAACAGGCTGATGGTGCCGCGGTCGACAAACCGGTACTTCAGCTGATCGAAGCCGATCGCCCGAGCGCGTGCGCGCGTCACCACCGGATCGCGCTCCAGCTCGCTGGCCATCCAGCTCTCCAGCACACCGCGCATCTGCGCCGGCGTCACCCCCGGTCGCGGCCGCAGCAGCACCTCGTAGTTGCTTTCCTCACCCACCAACGGCGCGGGCACCCACAGCTGCTCGCGCATCGGAAAGCTGAAGTTCGGCGGCATCACGCCGATCACGGTGGTCGGCAGCGAGTTGATCCGCAGCTGCTGGCCCAGCACGTCCGCCCGGCCGCCGAAACGTTCCCGCCAGACGGCATCCGACAACAGCACCACGCCGGCCGCGCCACGCTTGGCGTCGTCGGCCGAGAACCCGCGCCCGAGCTGGGGCGACACGCCCAGAATCGGCAGCACCTCGGGGCTCAGGCGGCCGCCGGCGTAGCGCTCGCTGTGGGTATCCGAGCTCAGGTTCAGGGTCAGGGTCAGGCTGTTGTACGCGCCGACATCGGCCAGATCCGCCAGACCTTCCTGCCAGGCGAGGATGTCGCGCGCGGTCGGCGCATCGAAGTGGTCGGTGTCGAGGTTCTCCTCGTTGTCGATCAGGCCGGCGCGATACAGCGAATCGCTCTCCGCAAACGGCAGCGGTTGCAGTACCAGGGTGTTCAGCATGCTGGCGACCGACAGTGCCGAGGCGAGGCCAGCGGTCAGCACCAGCACCACCAGCGCGCTGAACGCCGGCCGGGCCGCCAGGCTGCGCCAGGCGTAGCGCAGTTCAAACAACAGCAGCGAGGCTGCGTGGGTCGGACCGGTCATGAGGATGTCCCAGTGGCGATAAGGAATGGCGGGGCGTTCACTGGTGGCGCAACGCGACCATCGGGTCGGTGCGGGCGGCGCGGCGCGCCGGCAGGTAGCAGGCAAGCAGTGCGACGCCGCAGAGGAACAGGCTGACGACCACATAGGTCAACGGATCGGCCGCACTGACGCCGAACAGTTCGCTGCTGGCGATCTGGCCGAACACCGCGGCGCCGACCAGTCCAACGACAAGACCGATCGCGGTCAGGCGTGCACCCTGGCCCAGCACCATGCCGAGGATGTCGCGGGTGCCGGCACCGATCGCCATGCGCACGCCGAGCTCGCCGATCCGCTGGCTGACCGAGTAGGCGAGCACGCCGTAGATGCCGATCGCCGCGAGCAGCATCGAGGCGCCGGCGAACACGCCCAGCAGCAGCATCGGCGCGCGCTGATGGTTCAGCGACAGCGCGATCCGCTCGTCCAGCCCGCGGATGTCGTACACCGGCTGCTCCGGGTCGACTGCGCGCAGGGCGTCGCGCACCTGCGGAATCAACTGCTCGGCGGGCACGTCCGCGCGCAGCACGAAACTGCCGAACGGCGGAGTTGCCTGGGAGACCGGCCAGTACAGGGTTTCCTTGCTCACCGTGACGGCCAGCTGCTGGTGCTTGATGGTGCCGACCACGCCAACCACGGTGGCCGCGTCGGTACCGCTGCCGCCGCGGCGCAGCTGCTGGCCGACCGCCTCGCGACCGTTGAAGTACTTGTTGGCCAGGATCTCGTCGATCACCACCACGCGTTCGGACTCCGCACTATCGCCCGCGTTGAGATAGCGCCCGGCCAGCAGCGGAATCTGCAGGGCCTCGAAATAGTCACCGGCGATCTCGCGCTGCATGCCGTGCGGGCTGGCCTCGCCGTCGCCACTGTCGCGGCCGACGATGTTGTACGAACCCGAGGAATTGCTGTTGCTGAAGGGCAGGTTCGAAGTGAAGGCCACATGCTGCACGCCGGGCATCGCCCGCAGCCGCGCCAGTGACTGCTCGACAAACAGCTGGCGCGCCGCCGACTCCGCATACCGCGGCGCATCCAGATCGACGCGTGCGGTCAGCAGGCCGGTCGACGCAAACCCGGGGCTTTCCTCCGACAGCGCGTGGAAGCTGCGCAGCAGCAGCCCGGCGCCGATCAGCAGGGTCGTAGCCAGCGCCATCTGCACCACCACCAGCGCCTGCCGGGAGACCGCAGCGCGACGTCCGCCGGCGCCCGAACGGCCGCCCTCTTTCAGGCTCTCGCCGACGTCCATGCGCAGCAGACTCAGCAGCGGCAATGCGGTCGCCAACAGCCCCGCCACCACGCTGATCGCCGCGCCGAACAGCAGCACTTCGGTATCCAGACGAATCTCGTAGCCACCCGATTGCGGCTGCAGCCCGATCGCCGGCATCAGCTCCACGCACAGTGCCGCCACCAGCACACCGACCGCGCCGCCGAGCAGGGCCAGCAGCAGAGCCTCGCCCAGCACCTGCAGCGCGATCCGGCCACGGCTGGCACCCAGCGCACTGCGCAGGGTGAGTTCTTTGCGGCGACCGTGCATGCGGATCAGCATCAGGTTGGCGAGGTTGGCGCAGGCGATCAGCAGCACCATGCCGACCGCGGCCTGCAGGAGGATCAGCACCGGCCGCATCTCACCGACCTGCTGCTCGCGCACGCTGCGCGCGCCGGCCTTGAAGTTGCCGGCACGCAGAAAGGCCGCAAAGCCGGCACCCTCCTCGCCACCGACGTTCGAGATGCGATCGGCATTGCGCGAGATGATCGTGTCGAACTCGGCGACCAGCCCTTCGATGCTGGTTCCGGGTTTGATCCGGGCGATGCTGGCCGAGTATTCATTGCCGCGTTCCTGATCACTCTTCTGCTGCTCGGTGAAGGCGAACGGCACCCACAGCTGCAGGTCCCGATAGGGAAAGCTGAAGTGCTCCGGCATTACCCCCAGCACGGTGAAGTTCTGCCCGTTCAGACGGATCTCGCTGCCGATCAGGGCGGGGTCCGCATTGAACCGGTTGCGCCACAGATCGAACGACAGCACCGCGACCTGATCGGCACCCGGCTCCGCATGCGCTTCGGTGAACACCTGCCCCAACGCCGCCTGCACGCCGAGCGTGCTGAACAGGCTGGGCGTCGCCCGCAGCGCGGTCAGCTGTTCGGGCGTGCCGGAGGCGCCGCTGAGTCCAAAACGTGCGCTCGCGTACAGGGCCATGTCCTCGACCGAGGGCGCCTGCGCACGGCGATCGAGGTAGTCGGGGATCGAGGTGCCGGCGTACTCGAGGTTCATGTTCGGATAGCGGTTGAACACCTCGACCAGACGCTCACCGTCCGCATACGGCAGGGGCCGCAGCAGCAGGCTGTGCATCACCGAGAAGATCGCGGTGTTGGCGCCGATGCCGAGCCCGAGAGTGAGCACGGCCACCACCAGAAACATCGGCTTGGCGAGCAAACCACGCACGCTGTAGCGCAGGTCCTGGAGCAGATGAGCGAGCATTCGGAGTTCCTTGGTTGACGCGGATCAGGATCGGGAATCAACCGCCGCGCAGGGCGTGCAGCGGGCTGGCGCGCACCGCACGCATTGCGGGAATCAGACAGGCCACCGCCGCCACCGCCGCCAGCACGGTGACCACGCTCAGTAACACCAGCGGATCACTGGCCGATACACCGAACAGTTGCGAGGCCAAGGCGCGGCCGAGCAGCAGGGCGCCGACCAGACCGAACGCGATACCGAGCCCGACCATGCCGAGGTTCTGCCGCATCAGCAGCGCCAGCAGGCCGCGCGAATCCGCGCCCAGCGACATGCGGATGCCGAGCTCCTGTCGACGCTGCTCGACGCCGAAAGCGATCACGCCGTACAGGCCGATCGCCGCCAGTCCCAGCGCCACTGCGCTGAACACCGCCATCAGCTGCAGGTTGAAGCGACGCAGGGCCTGGCCATCGCCGGCCAGGGCAGCGAACGGGCGCAGATCGGACACCGGCATCGTCGGGTCGAGCGCATGCAGGGCCGCGCGCACTTGCTCGGCATAGGCCTGTGGCTCGCCGCGCACCCGCAAGGCGAGGAAAAACTGTTCCTGCACCGCCTGGTGGTGGTGCATGTAGACCTCCGGTGGGGGCTCACGCTCAGGTCCGAAGTGGCGGGTATCGGCGACCACACCGACCACCGTCTTCTGCCCGCCCAGGAACTCCACCTGGCGGCCGACCGGATCGCCCTCGCCCATGAAGCGCTGGGCGAAGCTGCGGTTGACCAACACGTTCTGCGGCATCTCGCCTGCGCGTGCATCACTGGACTCGATGCCGCGGCCCTGCTCGATCGCAAGCCCCACCGCAGCGAAGTAGTCCGGGTTGACGAAGCGCCAGTTGGCGCCCGGCTCGCGGCCCGCCGGCTCGACGCCGATCACCCGCACCGAGGAGCTGAAGTTGTCCCGTGCCGACAGCGGGAGGGCATCGCTCAGGCCTACCGACTCCACACCCGGCAGCGCCGCAACCGCGGCCAGCACGGCGTCCAGACGCGGCGCGATATGCAGAGTGTGGCGGCGGTAGGTGTCTTCCCAGCCTTCTCCGGTCGGGCCTGCCGGTACGTTGAGCACGATGCTGGCAGTGAGGACGCCCTCGGTGCGCACACCATCGTCGACCGCGCCAAGCCGGCGCAGGCTTTCGATCATCAGTCCGGCACCGGCGAGCAGGGTCACCGCCAGCGCCACTTCGGCCACCACCAGGGCGCGTCGTGCGCGATTGCCGCTGCGGCTGGCCGCCGGCCCGCGGCCGGCCTCCAGCAAACTCCCGGCCGGTGCCACGGCCGCTGCTCGACGCGCCGGCAGCAGTGCGAACAGCAGCACGGTCGCTACGCTCAATCCAAGCGACACCGCCACCACGCTGAGGTCAAGCCGCGCCTCCGCCTGGGCCGGCAACAGATCAGGCGCGGTGGCCAGCAGCAGGGGCACGCCGATGGCCGCCATCAACAGGCCTCCCGCCCCGCCGATCGCGGCGATCATCAAGGCCTCGGCCAGTGCCGCGCGCAGCAGTCGACCCCGGTCAGCGCCGAGCGCCGCCCGCACCGCCAGCTCGGCGCTGCGTTGGCCGGCGCGGGCCAGCAGCAGGTTGGCGAGGTTGGCGCAGGCGATCAGCAGCACCAGCAGTGAGGCTGCGAACAGGCTCCACAGCGGCTCTTCGAGACGCGCCCCCAGGCTCTCGCGCAGCGGCTGCAGGCGCGCGCCGAGCTTCACGTGCTCGTCGGGATGGGCCTCGGCCAAGCGCGCATTGACCGCGGCCAGCTGGGCTTCCGCCTGTTCGGGTGCTACGCCTTCGCTGAGCCGGCCCAACAGGAACAGATAGCTGGTGCCACGCGCTGCGCCGCTCAGCGGCAGATGGGTCGGCAGGTAGATCTCGGCACCCTCAGGCAGACGCAGGGCGTCCGGCGCCACACCGACCACGCTGTAGGGCTCGCCATCGAGCTGCAGCGTTTGCCCCACAACATCGGCGCGTCCGCCGAAGCGCTGCTGCCAGAGCGCATACGACAACACCGCCACACGTTCTCCGCTGGCCTCTTCCGCCTCGCCGAACCATCGTCCCAGCGCGGGCTGCAGGCCCATCACCGCCCAGAACTCCGGGCTCACCTGGTAGCTGGTGCGTCGTTCGGCGCCCTCCGCACTGGTGAGGGTGGTGACGCCACCGATGTACGCGGCGAGTGCCTCGAAGCTTTCGCGCGTGCCGTCGCGCCAATCGAAATACAGCGGTCGTGAGACCGGCCCACCGTAGTGTTCCTGGACACGCCGGACCTCGACAATGCGCTCAGCCTGCGGATACGGCAGCGGCTTGAGCAGCACGCCGTTGACCACGCTGAACACCGCCGACACCGCGCCGATGCCGAGCGCGAGAGTGAGTACGGCAGTGAACAGAAACCCCGGCTGCCGCAGCAGGCTGCGCAGGCTTTGCTTGAGTTCGACCAGAACTGCAGTCATGGCTGGAGGGCTCCGGTGTCGGGCCGCGTAGCCCGTGAATGAATGCGTCCTTGCATGTCGCCTCCTTGAAACGCGCGGGCTGTTGGCACAGCCCGCTGACGCCTGCACTGAAACCGCAACGCGGCGCTCGATGCAGCTCAGCGATCAGGCACCTGCGGGTGCACCGGCACGGGCGCGTGCGATCTGCGCGTCCAGCCGCTCTTCTTCCTCGCGACGCAGCCGGTGCAGGGTGTCCTCGTCGACAATGCGGCCGTCGAACATGCAGATCTTGCGCTGGGCGAAATCGGCGTAGCGCGCGTCGTGTGTGACCATGCAGATGGTCGAGCCGGCGCGATGCAGCTCATCCAGCAGGGCCATCACCGCCTCGCCGTTCTTGCTGTCGAGGTTGCCGGTCGGCTCATCCGCGAGCAGCAGCGAGGGCTGTCCGACCAGGGCGCGCGCCACCGCCACGCGCTGCTGCTGGCCGCCTGAAAGCTGGGCCGGATAGTGCTTGAGCCGATGCGCCATGCCGACCCGCTCCAGCGCGCTCTGCACGCGATCGCGCCGTTCGGCCTTGGACACGCCATCGCGGTAGGTGAGCGGCAGCTCGACGTTCTCGAACACCGACAGATCACCGATCAGGTTGAAGGCCTGGAAGATGAAGCCGATCTCCTTGTTGCGGATGCGCGCGCGCTCGGAGGCGGAGATGTTCTGCACCGGAACGCCATTCAACTCGTAGCTGCCCGAGGTCGGGGTGTCCAGCAGGCCGAGGATCGACAGCAGGGTCGACTTGCCGCAGCCCGAGGGGCCGGAGATCGACACGTACTCACCCTTCTCGATGGCGAAATGCACCCCCGCCAACGCATGGGTTTCGACTTCGTCGGTGTAGAAGACCTTGGCGATGTCTTCGAGGTTGAGCAGGGCCTTGGTGGTCATTGGTGTGGCTTCCGTGTGGCTCATTAGGTGATGTGATGTTGGCGGCCTGAATGGCTGCCCTGCTCAACTCGGGAATCGAGAGTGGGGAATCGGGAATCGGTCAGAAGCCGGGAGTCGGGAATGGAGAGTCGGGAATCGGGGAAGCTTGGCGCCTTGAAGCTCGCGGGTCTTCACTCGGCCTCGGCTTCGATACTGCCGCGGCCTGCAACAGGCCGGCTCGAACCATTCCCGATTCCCCATTCCCGATTCCCGGCTTAAGCGTTCAATCCACCCGAAGTCGCTCATACCCCTCCCACTGCGAGGTGTCCGACAGGATGATCTGGTCGCCGGGCGCCAGGCCTTGCTGGATTTCAATCAGGTTGACCGAGGCGCGGCCGATGCGCACGGGCACGCGCTGGGCCTGGCCTTCGGCGTCAACGCGGAACAGCCGCACTTCGCTTTCGGGCTGGCCATAGGCCGGTCGGCCGACGTACAGAACGTTCTGCAGACGTTCGATCTCGATGGTGCCATCAACGCTGAGGTCGGGGCGGGCGCTGGCCGGCAAGGCTTCGGTGAACTCGACTTCGACCAGCACGGTGCCGTTCTGAACGGCGGGGTCGATGCGGACCACCTGCCCGGCCACCACGCCATTGCGCGTATCCACCCGCACCTGCTGGCCGTGCAGGATGTCCTTGACCTGGGTTTCGCTGATGCGCAGCTCGGCCATCAGTTCGCCGGGCTTGGCGACCCGGGCCAGATTGGTGCCGGCGGCGACCTGCTGGCCCTCCTGCACCGGCACCTGCTGCAGCACGCCGGCGATGCCCGCGCGCACCTTCAGCGCTTCGGCCTGGCGGCGCCGCAGTTCGGCCACGTTCTTCAGCTGCTCGATGCGCGCGCGCTCGGCGGCGAGCTGGGCGCGCAGGGTCTGCTCGAACTTCTCGATCCGCTCGACCTCGATGCCCTCGCGCAGCTTGAGCTGCTCCGAGGTCAGCTCGCTGCGGCGCGCCTGGATGCGCGAAATGATGCCGCGTCCGGCCAGCTCGGTTTCGGCCTCGGCCTGCAGCCGCGCACCCTCGTAGTCGGCTCGAATACCAGCCAGCGCCGCGCGCTGATCCAGCAGCTGGCTTTCCAGGCCCATCTGCTTGGCGGTGTAGTCAGCCTCGGCCGCGGTCAAGGCCGAAACCGCCGACAGCTGCTGATCGACCACCTCGGGATTGGACAGCTCCAGAATCACCGTATCGGCCTCGACCACCGCACCCGGCCGCACCACGATGCGCTCGACCCGCGCGTTGGATTCGGCGGCGATCCAGCGGATCTCCTTCGGCACCAGCACGCCGGGCCCGCGCACTTCGCGCAGCATGTCGCCCTGCTTGACCGTATCCAGCCACAGGCTGCTCTTGGCCACCGAGGGCGCGGCGGGGTCGAGCCGGCTGACGAAGCCGACCAGGGCAGCCAGCGCGACGACGGCAGCGACGATTAGCGCGATCCGACGACGGCGGGCCTGTTGTTTGAGATCGAGGCGTTGAATGTCCATGGACTGGCTTTAGCACGCGGCGTGCCAACTCGATAAGCGTTTTTGGATCAATGGCTTGCAGGTTCTGCGCGGGGCGACTGTCCGTTTTCGAACAGCCGCCGCGAGCAGCTCGTGCCCGGTTTCGGACGATTCCGCTTGCGGACGGACGCAGTGTCGGGCCTGGGCGCGCAATGCGATTGGGCGCCGGAGGGAATCCGTGCTCGGCCGCAAAGCCCAGCGCGACATTGACAGAACCGCAGGCGCAGCCATCGCGCTCGGAGCAATCACCCGCAGCGCGAGGCCAGCGGCTAGTGCGCCCGCAGCATCTGCATCGAGGGCGCCCTTAGGGCCGTGCTCGCGGGCCCCAAGGCGGCGAGCAGGCTCAGACTCAACAAGGTCAGCGCGACTGTGACTAGCTGAAGCGGTGCTGGCATCGGCAAACCCTGCAGCCAACCCGCGCCCAGGTGTTGCAGCAGTACCTGCAGGCAGACGCCCAACAGGCAACCGCCGACCGCGAGCCCCAGGGCCGGACGCAGGATCACGCCCAGCAGCACGCGGTCGCTGGCGCCCAGTGCGCGACGCAGACCGAACTCGCGCTGCCGCTGCAGCACGGCGACCCGCAAGCTCGCATAGAGGCCCAGCAGCGCGATCAACACCGCCGCCAAGGCAAAGCCAGCCACCATTGCAGCGAGCATGCGGGTGAGCTTGATCGACAGGGGCTCGACCTCGGCCAGTGGCCGCAGCGGATCCAGCGCCAGGGCCGGGTCCAGCGTCTGCAGGCGCGCACGCAGCGCGCTCTGCAGGTCGGCCGCGCTGCGCCCGGACTGCAGCACCAGAAACACATCGCGCTCAGCCCGCTGCGCCAGCGGCCCGTAAAGCTGCGGCACCGTGTCCAGACCCGCGCCGTGCTGGTCGATATCGGCGACTACGCCTACCACTTCGCGCCAGGCCGGATCGTTCACCACTCGAACGCGTTTGCCCAAGGCCTCGCCGTCGCCAAACCAGCGCTGCTCGAACCCGGCACTGACCAGGGCCACCGGCGCCGCATTGGCATGGTCCGATGCGTCGATCGCGCGCCCGCGCAGCAGGCGCAGGCCCAAGGTCTTCAGGTGTTGCTCGGAGACCAGCGCATAGTTGCCCGAGGGCGCGGCCTCCAAGTTCGACTGCAGACCGTCCTCGACATCCACCAACAGCTGGTAGTGCCGCAGCACCGGCAGGCTGTGACTCAAGCTTGCAGACTCAACGCCGGGAATCGCACGGGCCTCTTCCAGCACGCGCCGCTGCAGGGCGTAGACACTGTCGTCATCCGCGTAGCGCAGGGTCGGCAGGCTGAAGCGGGCGAATTGTCGATCGGTGGTGGCAAACCCGGGATCGATTGCGGCAGTGCGGGCACTGGCAGCGATCAATGCGAGCGACGAAGCCAACAGCACAAAGGCCAGGCTGAACTTGGCGCCGATCAGGGCCGTGCGCAGACGCACCATCGGCACCGATCGATGCGCACGCAGCGCTGTCGCCGAGGGCGCACTCGCCGCCGCCCAACCGATTGAGGGCAGGGCCGCAAGCACGGCCATGACCGGCCCCATCAAGAGGCCCAGCACGGCGTTCTCGACATGCAGGCTGAACCCCTGCGCGCGCGGTAGATACGGCCCTGCCAGCGTCGCCAGCAGTGGCGCGCCCAGCGTTGCCAGCACAAGTCCGAGCGCGCCGCCCAGCAGACCGGGCAGCAGCACTTCGAATAGACCCTGCAGGCGCAGCTGCGCGGCGGTGGCGCCCAGGGCCGACTTCAATGCGCTATCGGATCCTTGCGCTGCCGCCCGCAGCAAAGCCAGAGCCGCCAGTGCACCGAGCAGGCTCAGGATCAACAGCACGATCACCACCGTCAGCATCAACAGAGCGGGCCGCTGCGGAGCCACCAGATCTTCAGCGTGCATGCCGATCTCCGGCTGCCAGGGCCGCATTTTTGGATACTGAAGTTCGAACTGCTGGGCCAAGGCAGTGATTTCTGCCAGTGCGGCGGCGGCATCCGTACTGGGCTTGAGACGCGCGATCACATGAGCGCGATTGCCGCCGACGCCGGCCAGTTCGCGCGCATCGGGCTGCCAGCGCAGCAACAGCTCGGCTCCGGCCTCGGGGAAGTCGAAGCCTGCAGGCAGCACGCCAGCGATCTGGTGCCGCTCACCTTCCACCCACAGCGGCTGCAACAGCCGACGAGTGTCACTCTGCAGCTGGGTGCGCCACACGCGATCGCTGATTAACACCTGCGGCGTGTCTTCGTCCGCAAAGCCCGATCCCCACGACAGCTGACTGCCCAGCACCTGCAGCAGATCCGGCGTCACCCGCGCCGCGGCGACCCGTTCAGCGCCATCACCAGAACCCAGGCTAACGCCGGTCGTCCGGTACTGCGCCATCGCCGAAAAGCTCTTTGCCTGCTGCTGCCAGTAGGCGAAGCGCGCCAGGCTGACCTGAAAGCCCTGAAAGCTGGGTGGGCTGGATTCGCGAATCCGCACCAGCTGCTCGGCCTGCGGGTATGGCAGCGGCGCCAGCAGCACCGTTCGCAGCAGCTGCACACCGAGGCTGGCGACCGCGCAACCGATGCCGATCAACAGGACCCACAGCGCCCAGTCACGACGCTGCACGCGCAGGCTGCGAGCGCTTTGCCAGAGTGCGCCGCGCAGGCTGAGTGCAAGGCTCGCGAACAGCTTTTGTGGAGGCATGCGGAGTCCTTTCCGAGTTGAGATGGGGTAGGACAGCCTACCCGAGGCAATCACACGGCTGCGGGCTCGGGTGCGGCTTCAGCGCGTCGGTTGGGCTGGAGCCGGCTGCCAGTGATCGATGCACCAAGCGTCCGCGTGCTCGGCTTTCGACGCCGGTCAGAATCTGGAACTCAGTCCATTTCTGGACAGCCTGTGACGCCCCCGTTTGGCGACGCGGTCGCAAAGGAACAGCCCGTATGAGCAGCCCTGCCCGCTTGTGGACGGTGCTGGCCCAGCCGCGAACGCAGGCGTAGGCTCCTTCGACCATCGGAACTTGCAGGGGCGGCGCGATGAAGATCACGGTCAACGGCAGCGAGCGCAGCATCGACCTTCCGCCCGACACTCCGCTGCTGTGGGCATTGCGCGATGGCCTGGGCCTCACCGGCAGCAAGTACGGCTGCGGCATGGCGGTCTGTGGCGCCTGCACGGTGCACCTCGATGGTGTCGCGGTGCGCGCCTGCGTGACGCCGCTGTCGGCAGTTGGCGAGCGCGCGGTGCTGACCATTGAAGGCCTGTCGGACGACGGCAGCCATCCGCTGCAGCAGGCCTGGATCGAAGCCGACGTGGCGCAGTGCGGCTACTGCCAGTCGGGCCAGATCATGGGCGCGCTGGCGTTTCTGCAGCGCACGCCCGAGCCCACCGACGCCCAGATTGTCGAGGCGATGGACCCGCATCTGTGCCGCTGTGGCACGTACTCGCAGGTGCGCAACGCGGTGCGTTTGGCGGCGACCAAACTGAAGGCGGGCGGCTGATGGACGCCCTCTCACGTCGTGGTTTTCTGCAGGCGGTCGGACTCAGCGCCGGCGGCTTTGTGATCGCCCTGCACATCCCTGGGCTTGCGCCGCTGGCACAGGCCGCAGGGGTCGGCACTGAGGCCGCTGCCGAGGTCGCCAGCGTGTTCAAGCCGAATGCCTTCGTGCAGATCGATGCCCAGGGCCAGGTCACCCTGTTCGTTGCCCAGGCCGAGATGGGCCAGGGCGTGCGCACCTCGCTGCCGATGCTGGTGGCCGAGGAGCTCGATGTCGATCTGGACAGCGTGATCGTCAAGGGGGTCGGCGCCGATCCGGCCTTCAACCATCCCTGGTTCGGCAGCCAGGTCACCGGTGGGTCGAGTTCGGTGCGTGGCCTGTTCGAGCCGCTGCGCCGCGCCGGCGCCGAGGCCCGTCATCAGCTGCTTGAAGCAGCCGCGCTGCGGCTCGAAGTGCCGCGTGAATCGCTGCGCACCGAGAACGGTGAGGTCATCCACGGCGAGAGCGGACGACGGCTCGGCTATGGTGAACTGGTCGCCGCCGCAGCCGCCCTGCCCGCGCCTGACCCGGCCGTGATCGTGCTGAAGTCGCCGGAGAACTTCCGCTACATCGGCCGCGATCGGCGCCGCCAGGAAGGCCCCGACAAGGTCACCGGCCGCGCGGAGTTCGGCATCGACGTGCAGTTGGAAGGGATGCTGACCGCGGTGGTCGCGCGGCCACCGGTGTTCGGTGCCACGCTCAAGTCGGTCGACGACAGCGCAGCCCTGATGATCGCCGGCGTACGCAAGGTCAAACGTGTGCCGGAAGGCGTGGCCGTGATCGCCGATCATTTCTGGGCCGCGCGCCAGGGCCGTGAAGCACTGAAGCTCGACTGGGACCTCGGCGCACTGGCCAGCCTCGACAGCGATGCGCAGGGCCGCGAGTACGCCGCGCTGGCTGAAACCGCTGGCGCGGTGGCCACCACCCGCGGCCTGCCCACGCTGGCGCTGGACGAAGAGGCCGAGATCATCGCCCTTGATCTCGACCTGCCCTACCTCGCCCACGCCGCGATGGAACCCTTGAACGCCACCGTGCACCACCGCGACGACAGCGCCGAAGTCTGGACTGGAACCCAGATGCAGGGCGCCGACCGCGCCCGCGCCGGGGCGGTTCTTGGTCTGGACGAGAACAAAGTCAGCCTGCACAACCTGCTGCTCGGCGGCGGCTTCGGCCGCCGCGCCAATCCCAGCTCCGACTTCGTGGTGCTGGCCGCGCACGTGGCCAAGGGCGAAGGTTTGCCGATCAAAACCGTGTGGACACGCGAGGACGATACCCGCGGCGGCTGGTATCGCCCGCGCGCCTATCACCGCCTGCGGGTGCGTCTGGATGAGAACGGTCTACCGCAGGCCTGGCATCAGCGCGTGGTCGCGCAGTCAATCATGCAGGGAACGCCGTTCGAGGCGATGGCGGTGCGCGATGGGGTCGACAACACCGTGGTCGAGGGCGCCGCCGACCTGCCCTACGCCATCCCCAACTTCCAGGTCGAATGCCATCTGGCGCCGGTCGGGGTGCCGGTGCTGTGGTGGCGCTCGGTCGGCCACACCCATACCGCGCTGGCCGCCGAACACATGATCGACCTCGCTGCCCGCCAAGCCGGCATCGATCCGGTCGAGTACCGGCGCCGTCTGCTCAGTAGCAATGCACAGTGGCTACGCGTGCTGGAGCTGGCCGCCGAACGCAGCGGCTGGGGCAGTGAACTGCCCGAGGGCCGCGCTCGCGGCATCGCCATCCACGCCAGCTTCGGCAGCGTGGTCGCCGAAGTCGCCGAGGTCTCGATCGAGAACGGCCGCCCGCGCGTGCACCGCGTGGTGGCCGCGGTCGACATGGGCCGCGTGGTCAATCCGCTGCATGCGAAAAGCCAGATCGAAGGCGGCATCGTGTTCGGGCTGGCCGCCGCCCTGCACCAGCAGATCAGCTTCAAGGACGGCCGCGTGCAGCAGAGCAACTTCCACGACTACCCGCTGCTGCGTCAGCGCGAGATGCCGGAGGTCGAAGTGCATCTGGTCGAGAGCCAGGCCGACCCCGGCGGCGCCGGCGAACCCGGCACGCCGCCGATCGCGCCGGCGGTGGCGAACGCGCTGCTGTCGCTGACGGGGAAGGCGACGACGCGGTTGCCGTTCGGGTCGGATGCCTGAGCATCACGGATGAAGCGGCGCAGGTGCCGGCGGCAGATGCCGGCCTCCCCGGATCATCCCCGCCGCATATACGCCGCAAACTCCAGCGTCGCGATCGCGCCGCGGGTGTCCTCGCGCGGGGCCAGGCGAACGCGCCAGTCGTAGAGTTCGCACAGCCGCAGAACGATCGCCAGGCCAATGCCGCCGCCCTTGCTGCCTTCCGAGCTGGTGCCGCGGAAGCCGCGGTCGAACAGGCGCGCGGCCTCGTCGGCCTCGATGCCGGGGCCGGTGTCGCGCACTTCGACCCGGTCGCCGAGCACGCTGATGCGGATCTCGCCTTCGCGGGTGTACTTGAAGGCGTTGACGATCAAGTTGCCTAGCGCGACCGCGACGATCGCTTCCGGGGCGTCGACCAGCACGCCATGCTGGCCTTCGACGATGACCTGGATCGGCTTGGCGCCGATGTTGACGCGGTTGGCCTCGGCCAGCTGTTCGGCCAGCTTGCGCACATCGGTGGCGCCGCTGCCGCGTTCGCCGCGCGAGAGCATCAACAAGGCCGTGGTGAGGTCGGTGCACTGCTGCACCGCACGTTCGATGCGCTGCAGGCGCTGCTGGGTCTTGGGGCTGATGTCGGCCTGGGTCTGCATCAATTCGACCGCGCCGCGGATCACCGCAAGCGGCGTGCGCAGCTCATGGCTGACATCGGCATTGAACTCGCGATCGCGGGTGACCCGCTCGGTCAGCTGCTCGGCGTAGTCATCCAGGGCGCTGGCCAGCTGGCCGACCTCGTCATCTGCGAAGTACGGCGCCAGCTTCTCGGGCTTGGAGCCGCTGGAGAATCCTTCGATGCGCTTGGCAAGATCGGCCACCGGCTGCATCACCCGCCGCGAGGACCACAGCCCGATCAGGCCGGCGAACACCGAGAACAGGGCAACGGTGCCGATCAAGGCGATGATCAACTGACGTTGACCGAGCGCTTCTTTCGAGTAGTCATAGCGCAGGAAACCGACCAGGTCGGAGGCCCGGTGCACCGCCAGCTTGTACTCGGTCAGCTTGCCGTCGGGGTCGGCTTCAAGGACTTCGTGTACACCCTCGGGCAGTTCGCGCCAAGTGAAAGGAACACTCTCGTTGCGGTTGCTGCGCACCACCAGCAGCTCAATCTGACGATAGAACTGGAACTGCGCGTCGGGCGCAGGATTGAGCCGCTTGAACTCGACGAAGTTCTGCGCCTCGCTCTGCAGCCAGTCGTCGACCAGCTGATTCTCAAGCCGCGCGCGCAGGCCGACCGTCGCCACGGCAAACAGCGCGGTCAGGCCGCTGCCGAGGATCAGGAAGGAGATGATGATCCGGCTTCTAAGCCGGCGTCTGAACTGCTTCTGTGTCGGCAAGTCGGTATCCGATTCCGTGCCGCGTGTGGATCAGCGGCTTGTCGAAAGGCTTGTCCAGCGCGGCGCGCAGGCCGTGAATGTGGACGCGCAGCGAATCGCTGTCGGGCAGCTCCTCGCCCCAGACCCGGGTTTCGAGTTCCTGCCGGGTCACCACCGAGGGGCTGGACTCCATCAGGCACTGCAGGATCTTCAGCGCGGTCGGGTTCAAGTTCACCGCGCGGCCCTGACGGCTGACTTCCAGCGTATCGAGGTTGAAGCGCAGGTCGGAGACCTCCAGCACACGCGGCTGCTGGCCCTTGCCGCGGCGCGCCAGCACGGTGAGGCGGGCTTCGACTTCCTGCAGCGCGAAGGGTTTCACCAGGTAATCGTCGGCGCCGCTCTCGAAGCCAGCCAGTTTCTGTTCCAGCGCATCGCGCGCGGTCAGCATCAGCACCGGTGTCTGCCGGCGTGCATCGGTGCGCAGCTTGCGGCAGACCTCCAGCCCGTCCATGCCCGGCAAGTTCAGGTCCAGCACAATCGCGTCGAATTCATTCACCACGGCCAGATGCAGGCCAGTGACGCCGTCGGCGGCGAAATCGACGATGTGCCCGCGGTCTTCCAGATAGTCGCCCAGGTTGGCGGCGATATCGGTGTTGTCTTCGATCACCAGGATGCGCATCGGGTATCCGGAAAGTCAGGCAGGTCTAGCGGCGCACGCGCCGCGTGCGGCAGGGGGCAAGGGTAACGGTTTGCAGGCGGGCGGTGTGGGCTGCGCGGCGGGCCACGTTCAGCCAGCACGCGTCGCCAACCCGCGCACGCCGGTGTGCAGCCCGGCTGTCTACACTTGGCCGATGAATGCCCCGGATGAATCCTCGCTGCCTGCTTCTGCTCGCCTCGCCCTGCTGGCGTCGCTGGGCACGGATGGCCTCTACGACGACGACGCCAGCCGCATCGCTTACAGCTACGACAACTCCAAGCGCCAGGCACTGCCGCTGGCGGTGGTGCTGCCGGGCACGCATGCCCAGGTCGAGGCGGTACTGGCGATCTGCGCCGAACACGCGCTTGCGGTCACCGCCCGCGGCCGCGGCACCAATACCACCGGTGCCAGCGTGCCGATCGCTGGCGGTGTAGTGGTGTCGTTCGAGCGCATGCGCCGGATCCTGCAGATCAATGTCGCCGACCGATATGCCGTGGTCGAACCCGGCGTGCTCAACGGCGAACTGCAGCAGGCGCTGGCCGAGCGCGGGTTCTTCTGGCCGCCGGACCCGACCTCCGCACCGTTCTCGACCATCGGCGGCAACCTGGCCTGCAATGCCGGCGGCCCGCGCGCGGTGAAGTATGGCGCCTGTCGCGACAATCTGCTGGCGCTGCGCGCGGTCGATGGCCGCGGGCGCGGTTTCCGCTGCGGCGCGCCCACCAGCAAGGGCGCGGTGGGCTTCGATCTGGCCCGACTGCTGGTCGGCTCGGAGGGCACCCTGGCCCTGATTACCGAGGCCACGCTGAAGCTGGTGCCGCTGCAGCCGGCCCGCTGCGGCCTGCGTCTGCTGTATGCCGACATCGAGAGCGCGGCATCAGCGGTGGCGCGGATCATGGCGCAGCCGATCACGCCCTGTGCGCTGGAGTTCATGGACGCCGAAGCCTTGGCCTTGGTGCGCCGCAATGGCCTCGATCTGCCGCCGGGGCAGGCATTGCTGATGGTCGAAGTCGATGCCGATCCGGACTCGATGGCGCGCGCCGCCGATGCGATCGAGCGCGCTGCTCAGGGCGCGGGCCTGCTGGATTGCCTGCGCGCGCAGCGGCCGGAAGACAGCGCCGCGCTTTGGGCGGCGCGCAAGGCGCTGTCGCCCGCGCTGCGATCGCTGGCTCCGAAGAAGATCAATGAAGACGTGGTGGTGCCGGTCTCGCGCCTGCCCGAGCTGATCGCGCGCGTGTCGAAGCTCGGCGCGCGTCACGGCATCCGCATCGTCAACTTCGGCCACGCAGGCAACGGCAATATCCACGTCAATCTGATGTACGACCCGGCCGAGCCCGGCCGCGATTCGGCAGCGCAGGCCTGTCTGGCCGAACTGTTCGAGATCGTGATCGGGCTCGACGGCACCTTGTCCGGCGAGCACGGCATCGGGCTGGCCAAGCGGCCCTTCATGCGCCAGGCGATCGACCCGCACACGCTCACGCTGATGGCCGCGATCAAGCAGGTGTTCGACCCCCACGGCATCCTCAATCCGGGCAAGCTGCTGCCTGACCCGCTGCCGGCTGACATTCGCGCATGACTGAACTCGACGCCCTGCTGACCCGCATCCGCGCCTGTCGGCTGTGCGCATCGCAGCTGCCGTTCGAGCCGCGGCCGGTGCTGCGCGCGGCGGCCAGTGCGCGCCTGCTGATCGTCGGCCAGGCACCGGGAACCCAAGCGCACCATTCCGCGATCCCATGGAACGATTCGAGTGGCATCCGCCTGCGCCACTGGCTGGGCCTGGATCGCGAGCGCTTCTACGACGAGCGCGAGATCGCGATCGTGCCGATGGGCTTCTGCTACCCCGGCAAGGGAAGCGCGGGTGACCTGCCACCGCGGCCGGAGTGCGCGCCGACCTGGCACCCGCCCCTGCTGCCGCTGCTGCCCAAGGTTCAGTTGACCCTGCTGATCGGCCACTACGCCCAGGCGGGGTTTCTGGGCGCCGGCCGCGGCCGCACCCTCACCGACACCGTGCGCGCCTTCGAGCGCTATCTGCCGCGCTACTTTCCGCTGCCTCATCCCAGTCCGCGCAACCAGCTGTGGCTGGCGAGCAATCCATGGTTCGAGAGCAGCGTCATCCCGGCATTGCGTGATGTGATTGGCGATTTGCTCGCGCAGCCCTGAGCCACGCAAGCGCGTTGTTCTTCACGTTTTTGGCCCCTAAGCGCTTAGCTCATCACAATTGAGCAGGCAGATTCGGGTCGAACCGGGCAGTTTTGCGGTCGCAGATTGACACCCGGCGGAAGTCACGCGTACGTTCCGCTGCGCGATCCGAATGGCCGTCGCCAGGCACTGATGTCCGGGGGGACACAGACGCCAACTCAAGGACACGAAGGCCCAGGCGGAGCGCACCGGACATCGCCGAATCCACGGACGAGCCGGTTCCTAGAAGCTGCATTCAACGGGGAGTTTCGTAATGAAGAGTCTTTGTTCCGCCCTGGCAATCGCCATGGCGCTGCCAACCGTGTCCCTCGCTGCCGAGCTCAATCGCGCCGAACGCGCAGTGCCGGGCCAGTACATCGTGGTCCTGAAGCAGGATCTGGTGCGGATCGGCAACGAGCGCAACGCGCGTCCGGACGTCGCATCGATCGCCGTCGACATGGCCGCCACGTACGGTCTTGAGGTCAAGTTCGCCTACACCCACGCCCTGCCGGGCTTTGTGGTGCAGGCCAATGCCAAACAGCTCGACCGCCTGCTGGCCGATGGCCGCGTTGACTTCATCGAAGAAGACGGCTACGTCTCGATCAATGCCACCCAGACCGGCGCCACTTGGGGCCTGGATCGCACCGATCAGCGCGACCTGCCGCTGAACAGCAACTACGTGTATGACACCACTGCCAGCAACGTGAATACCTACATCGTTGACACCGGCGTGCTGGACACCCACGCCCAGTTCAGCGGGCGCATGGGCACCGGCTACACCGCAATCAACGACGGCCGCGGCACCAGCGACTGCAACGGCCACGGCACCCATGTGGCCGGCACCGTCGCCGGCAGCACGCACGGTATCGCCAAAGGCGCCCGGGTGTTCCCGGTGCGCGTACTGGGCTGCAATGGCTCGGGCACGAATGCCGGCGTGATCGCCGGTATGGACTGGGTGGCTGCCAATCACATCAAGCCGGCCGTGGCCAATATGAGCCTCGGCGGCGGCGCTTCAACCGCAACCGACAACGCAGTCACCGCCATGCACAACGCCGGTGTGGTGGTGGTGGTCGCGGCGGGCAATGACAACGGCAACGCCTGCAGCTACTCGCCGGCGCGCGCTCCGCTGGCGATCACGGTCGGCTCGACCACCAATACCGATGCACGCTCGTCGTTCTCGAACTTCGGCACCTGCCTCGACATCTACGCACCTGGCTCGAACATCACTTCGGCCTGGTTCACCAGCACCACCGCCACCAACACCATCAGCGGCACCTCGATGGCGTCGCCGCATGTGGCGGGCGTGGCCGCGCTGTATCTCGCCAACAACCCGACCGCCACCCCGGCTCAGGTCGCCACCGCGATCTTCAACAACTCCACGCCAAACAAGGTCACCGGCGCCGGTGCGGGTTCGCCCAACCGCCTGCTGTACTCGATCTTCGGTGGCGGCACCACGCCGATCGACAATCCGCCGGTGGCGAACTTCACTTTCAGCTGCACCACCCTGACCTGCAGCTTCAACGGCACCGGCTCAACCGACGACAACGGCGTCAGCAGCTACAGCTGGGCCTTTGGCGACGGCAGCACCGGCACCGGCGCTACCACCAGCCGCACCTATGCGGCCGCAGGCACGTACTCGGTGGTGCTGACGGTGCGTGACACCGCCAACCAGGCCAACAGCCGCACCCAGTCGGTGACGGTCACCACCGGTGGTGGCGGCGGTACCGCTCCCTGCACCAACTGCGAGGCCTACACCGGCACCCTGACCGGCACCGGCGCACAGCAGTTCGTGCCCGGCGGCACCTACTACTACTCGACCGCCAGCGGTGCCCACAGCGGCTGGCTGCGTGGCCCCGCCGCAGGCTCGGACTTCGACCTGGCCCTGCAGAAGTGGAACGGCTCCAGCTGGGCCAATGTGGCCTCCGGCACTGGCAGCACCTCCAGCGAGACCGTGACCTATAGCGGTACCGCCGGCTACTACCGCTGGAGGGTCTACTCCTACAGCGGCTCGGGCAGCTACAGCTTCTGGATGCGCCGCCCGTAAGGCTTGAAGCAAGCTATGAATCAAGGGCGATGGACGAAAGTCCATCGCCCTTTTCATTGGTGCGCAAGCGTCGGCCGATGGCTCCGCGTGGTTTGGCGTATGCGTCCGCCCAAGCCACCTACCGCTTCCCCACTCGCCGTGCTGAGCCTCAGTTGCAGATCGGCGCCCAGCCCTCGATCGGCAGCAAGCTGTCGATGTCGCGGTTGCGCGTGGTCGGCAGTC